>SFPH01000159.1 GCA_004552115.1 Bacteroidales bacterium | reverse complement strand
GAGGGCAACTCTCCTCTTCACCGACCTCGACAGGCTCAGCGAGATTGTGAACAATCCGGCCATGCCTGTCCAGTTCCTCTTCGCCGGAAAGGCCCATCCGGCAGACAAGGCCGGCCAGGACCTCATCCGCAGGATCGTGGAGATTTCCAAGGACGAGAGGTTCATCGGAAAGATTGTCTTCGTTCCGGGCTATGACATCTCCCTCGCAAAGAGGCTTGTGCAGGGCGTTGACGTGTGGATGAACAATCCTACCCGTCCTCAGGAGGCTTCCGGAACATCAGGAGAGAAGGCTGCCATGAACGGTGTGATGCACTTCTCCGTGCTCGACGGCTGGTGGGTCGAGGGCTACAGGAAGGGTGCCGGCTGGGCTCTGCCTCTCGAGAGGACATACGACGACCAGCAGTATCAGAACGAGCTCGATTCCGCCACCATCTACACCACCATCGAGAACGAGATCGCCCCTCTCTACTACGACGTTGACAAGAAGACCGGACGTTCTGCCGGCTGGATTGAATACATCAGGAACACGGTGGCCCAGGTTGCATGCAACTTCACCACGAACAGGATGCTCACCGACTATGTGAACCAGTACTATGTTCCTCAGTCCGAAAGGGCCGGGAAGATGATCGCCGACAACTTCAGACTTGCCCGCGAGATCTCCGCCTGGAAGAAGAATGTGCGCAGGGAGTGGCCTGCCATCGAGGTCATCTCATACACCCAGCCTGATTCTTCATACACATTGTCCCCGGACAGCCTCTTCAATTCAGAGGTGGTTCTCAATATCGGCAACCTCAATCCGGAGGATATCGGAGTCGAGATGCTCTTCGCCGTTTCCGACAGGAAGGGCCAGCTCCACATCCAGGACAGGTGCGAGTTCAATGTAGTCGAGAGCAAGGACGGCGTTGTCAGGTACCAGGCTTCAATCCTGCCTGAGCGTACTGGAATGTACCAGGTAGCCGCGAGGATCTATCCAAAGAATCCTCTCCTGCCTCACAGACAGGACTTCGGACTCGTGAGATGGTTGTAGCCACAGGATTTTTTGACGGTGTCCATCTCGGGCACCGTTTTCTTTTGGAGCAGCTGGTGAAAGCTGCCGGGGAGCGCGGCGACTGGAGCATGGTCGTCACGTTCTGGCCTCACCCGCGCAATGTCCTGCAGGATGACGCCCGCAACCTCAGGCTGCTCACCACCATGGAGGAGAAGAAGCGCATCCTTACCGGAATCGGAGTCAATTATGTCGAGGTCATTCCGTTCACCAGGGCTTTCAGCCGGATGACGACCGAGGAATATCTTAGAGAATGGATAGTCGAACGCCTTGGCGGCAGGACTATACTGCTCGGCTATGACAACAGGATAGGTTCCGACCTCAGGACGCCTGAAGAGACTGCCGGGATAGCGGAGAGACTCGGACTCGAGGTCATCAGGGCCGACAGATACACAGGGCCTGAAGGCATTGTCCTGAGCTCCACCAAGATACGCAATCTTCTTGCCACCGGCCAGGTCGAGAAGGCCAACGCAATGCTGGGATACGGCTACCAGCTCCACGGAGTGGTGGTGGCCGGAAACCGCCTGGGACGCACCATGGGCTTCCCGACGGCCAATATGCAACTGTATGAGCCGCTCAAGCTCATTCCCGCAGGGGGAGTTTACCTGGTCCGCGTCGAGACCGAATGTGCAATATCGGTGTCCGCCCTACTGTCGGCAACGGCAATGCGATGACCATCGAGACCAATATCTTCGATTTCAATGAGGATATCTACGGCCTTGACATCACCCTGACCTTCATCACCAAAATCCGAGACGAGGCCAGATTCCCCGATATGGCGGGGCTCGCAGCCCAGCTCGGAAGGGACAGGGAGAAATGTTATTCTCTGATTGCTGAAAAATCATTATATTAGCGGTCGGAACTGATAATTCGCAATGAGCGCCCACGAAATATTTCTGCTGGTCATAATCGGCCTTTCAATCCTGCTTGACTTTCGGGTGAAGTCCCGCAGGAAGAAGCGTTCTGCCGCATCGTCGGAAAAGCGTGCCCGGCCGTCTGTGCCGGAGTTCCCTACCGTGTCCAATTTGCCGTTGCCTGCAGGAGAGGATGAGGATCTGACCTGGGAGGATGAGGATCTGACCGGAGAGGCGGAGGAACCTGTCGGGGAATCTGGGGAGCCGGTCCCGGCTGCTGAGGAGGCCGGGGAGTCTCTTGTTGCGGAAGAAACAGAGGAGGCATTGCCTCAGACATACAGTCCCGTGGTATCAGGAAGTTTCGAAGTGCCTGATGTACTTGAATCCGCGGAGGATGAAACGCCGGCCGTGGCTGCAGGCGGGGAGAAGTCTCCTGCCATCCCGGAAGGAGACAGGCGCGAAGCCATTGACCCTAAAAAGCTTGTGATCTATTCCGAGATAATGTCGCCGAAATTCAAGGAATTCTGAAAGATTTTTCATATATTTGCATAAAACGAACGGGTTCTGCCGGCAGGCAGAACTCATTTTTAATTGTTTGACGCTAAAAAATTATATTATGGCAGAGAATCATTATATGACCCAGGAAGGGCTTGACAAGCTCAAGAAGGACCTGGCTGAAGCATTGGCCCAGCGTCCTGTCATCTCCGCAGCGATTGCGGAGGCGAGAGAGAAGGGCGATTTGTCCGAGAACGCCGAATATGATGCTGCAAGGGAGGCCCAGGCCCTCCTTGAGCTCAAGATAGCAAATCTCAAGAATCTGGTGGCCAACGCCAAGATCATTGACGAGTCCCAGATCGGAACCGACCGCGTGCAGATGATGAACAAGGTCAAGGTGGAGAACCTCGCCATGAAGAAGGTCATGGAGTTCACCATCGTCGGCGAGACCGAGGCTGACTTCGCCAAGGGAAAGCTCGCATCCACGACTCCTATCGCCAAGGCCCTCCTCGGACATTCCAAGGGTGACGTGGTGGAGGCACAGGTGCCTTCAGGCATTATCAAGTTCAAGATTCTGGACATCTCACTCTAAGTCTATGGCAACTGTATTCACCAAGATAGCCAAGGGCGAAATTCCGTCATACAAGGTGGCGGAAAGCGAGGACTTCTACGCCTTCCTCGACATCAATCCTCTCGTCAAGGGCCATACTCTCGTGATTCCGAGGAATGTGGAGGATGACTATATCTTCAATCTTGACGACGCGACATATGCAGGCCTCTGCGCCTTTGCGAAGAAGGTTGCGCTGGCCATCCAGGCAGCCGTGCCTTGCAAGAGGGTCGGTGTGTGCGTGCTCGGCCTCGAAGTTCCCCACACCCATATCCACCTCATTCCTCTCCAGCAGGAGAGCGACGTGGATTTCCGCAGGGAGAAGCTGAAGCTTTCCCCGGAAGAGTTCAAATCCATTGCAGATTCAATATTGGCAGAATATGAGAAGTTACAGTAAGATGGCGGCTGCCTTTGCGGCAGTTCTGGCTCTGGCTTCCTGCTCAAGGCAGGCGAAGATTGAAGGAACACTGGCAGATGCGGCTTCCTCGGAGATTGTCGTGAAGCTCCTGGATGTCAACAGATACCAGATTCTGGACACGGTGAAGACGGATGCTTCCGGCCATTATTCATATAAGGTGAATGTGGCTCAGGGCCAGCCTGAGTTCATATATCTCTTCTACAGGGATACCAAGATCGCCTCCCTCCTCCTTCAGGCCGGAGAAAGGGTCAAGGTTTCCTCGGACACTCTAGGCTCATATTCCGTGACCGGGTCTGACGAGACATTGAAACTTATGGACGTGGAGAAGGACGAAGCCGATTTCACCAACAGGCTTCTCGCTTCTTCGTACAGGCTCCGCGACCTTCCCGAGAACTCGGACGCTGCCGCCGAACTCAGGAGGAAGATGACACAGGACTATGTTTCATATTACAGGAGCAGGGTGAAGTACATCCTTTCGAACTCCCATTCGCTCACCGTCATTCCGGTTCTCTATCAGGTTGTAGGAGACGAACTTCCGGTATTTGGGCAGCTTACCGACGCCATTCATTTCAGCAATATGGCCGACTCTCTCAGGACTGTGTATCCCGACTCGAGATATGTCAAGGCTCTCCAGAAGGAAGCTGCACGACGTCAGCAGTATCTGAATCTCAGCACGAGGATCAGCAATGCCGAAGAGACAGGTTATCCGGATATTGAACTGGGCAATGTGAAGGGCGAGAAGGTCAAGCTCAGCTCCGCAGTGGCTTCGTCCAAGGTTGTGATGCTCTATTTCTGGACTTCCACCGACGCTGCCCAGACCCTTTTCAATACGGATGTGATGCTTCCTGTATATGAGGACTTCAAGGACAGCGGTTTCGAGATTTACAGCGTATGCGCCGACGTGGACAAGTCAGCCTGGGCATCTGTGGTCAGGAACCAGATGCTTCCATGGATCAATGTCTGCGACGGCAACGGCAGCGCTTCCGTGGCCCTTGCCACCTACAATGTGCAGTCTCTTCCTGTTTCCTACTTCATTGTCGACGGCAAGCTCACCCCGGCTCCGGGCGTGAAGGATGAGGCTACATTGCGCCGTTTCATCAAGGATAGACTATAGCCGGATGCATACCTTTTTCACTGTCGACCTGGGCGCCACAAGCGGGCGCACGGTCCTCGCAAGGCTGGAAGGCGGGCGGATGACGCTGACCGAGTTCAGCCGCTTCGAGAATCCCATTCTCCCGATTTCGGGACATTGGTTCTGGAACCTTCCGCATCTCTACAATGAGATATTGAAGGCCCTGGGCCGTGTCGCACAGGAAGGCATTGAAATAGAATCGATCGGCATTGACACCTGGGGCTGCGATTTCTCCCTTTTCGGGAGCGACGGGCAGCTCCTGGGTCTGCCTTATTCATACCGTGACCCGCATACGGACGGGGCACAGCCATTGTTTTTCGGGAAAATGCCGTCCAGGGATCTGTATGACCGTACCGGAATCCAGTTCATGAACTTCAATTCCGTGTTCCAGCTCGACACTCTCAGGCGCAACGGCAGCCGGGCTCTGGACATCGCGGACAAGATTCTCTTCACCCCGGATGTAAGAAAGAGGGATCTGGATCCGGAAATCCTCTCCATCCTCGGTCTGCGGCGCGGGCAGTTCGGAAGGCTTGTACAGCCGGGAACCATTGTGGGGACCATATCGCCACAGGTTCAGAAAGCCACCGGTCTTGGTCCTGTTCCGGTAATTGCCGTGGCCGGTCACGACACCGCATCCGCCGTGGCAGCCGTTCCGGCCCGTGACCGGAACTTCGCATATCTGAGTTGCGGTACCTGGTCGCTCCTAGGCATCGAGGCTTCCGAACCTGTTGTAAGTGAGGAGAGTTTCACCCTGAATTTTACCAATGAGGGAGGCATTGACGGCAAGATCCGCTTCCTCAAGAATATCTGCGGCCTCTGGATTTTCGAGCAGTCCAGAAAGGAGTTCAAGGGCGTGCCGACCGACGTGGTCAGCCTTGTGAAGAGTGCCGAGACGAGTTCCTGCCGTGCCCTGATAGACCCGGAT
>SFPH01000158.1 GCA_004552115.1 Bacteroidales bacterium | reverse complement strand
ATGATGGAATTCTCCAAGAAGGTATATGACCGTTCCAACCACAACGTCTGGTTCTACTTCAACTGCGGTGGTACTCAGGCAACATCCAGTACTTCGAAAAATCCGTCTCCAACCACTTTCGCATCTACGATGAACAGTTGGCTGCTTAATACCATCAATGCCAAGACTGACCCATCCCCGCTCGGCATAGTGATGTTCAACCAGTGTAATGGTGACAATGCCAAATACCACGGAGCAGACATCATCAAGGCCATCATCGAGATGAACTCGAAGTTCTACCTCAAGCATGCCGGAACATCCGGCGGCTCGACGGGCGGCGATGTGACACCGACTGCTGAAAATGACGGAACTGTGTTGTCTGGCGGTGAAGCAATATAACATTTCCAAGGACAGATTGGAGTTTCGACTCCAGTCCGTCCTTTTTCCTTTTTGGGAAGAATACTGACCAATTTTACATATTCTATGAGATTCCACGAATTCGCCGGAATGCTGCTTATAGCGGGTGCAGCTCTGGCTTCCTGCAATGAGAGCGCCCTTGAACCAACCCGGTCCAGGGGCAATGCTGAAATTATTGCAAGCATTGAAAATGACGAACTTACAAGGACCTGTATCGATCCGACAGTCTATAAGGACAATGTGACGGGCCTTCTCTGGACTCCGGAAGACTTTCTCGGAGTCTATGGCAGCAGCGGCACTCAGAACGCCAAGTTTGAAAACACGTCCACAGCAAAGGCTGCGAACGCCACTTTCTCCGGCACATTGGCTGACGGCGAGGTTCCGCAGTACTGCTACTATCCATATACGGATGCCAATGCCGGCAAGGCCTATGACGCCCTGACCGGAAAGGTCAGCGCAGTCCAGAATTTCAGCGCAGCTGACGGCCTTCTTTCAGACGATTGGAAGTACGGAACATCCATCACTGCGGAAGGGGATTCCTACAAGTTCAAGATGAAGTCGCTTTTCGCTATGGCCAAGGTGGTTGTGGATGCGACCGGCTCGGCGGTTGAGGGCGAGAGCCTCAAGAGCGTGTCGATAAAGGCGACTAACGGCAGCGAGGGTAACGAGGTCCGCGCGATAAACGGCGACTTCACATTCAGCGCAGCCGATGGATCATATTCGCTCACGAAAGTTGCGGCTGATGCCACTACGATGGAATGGAGCGACGAAGCCGTGCTTTCTTCAGGGAAAAAGTACACGGGATATATTACCCTGATTCCTAACATTGTAGTGGGTGACAAAATCACCATTACCATCACGACTGACAAGCACAAGGCAGTCTTTGAGGTCCCTTGCCTGAAGTCGTTGGCTTCCGGATATATCTATGATTTCCCGATGACGCTGACGGAATTGGCAGCGAAGATGCAGGCTGCCTACGGCACCGATCCTGTTATCGAGGAAATATCAACAGGAGGCGACGGCGGCTCCGGCGAAGGTGGCTCAGGTGAAGGCGGCTCTACCGACCCTCAGCCTACGGTAACTACCGGCACATTCACAGCCTGCGCTTTCAACGTTGACGGCTTGCCGCAGAAGATAGGTCTTATCACAATCAATGGTGATGGTCCCGGTTCAAGCGGCACTACGACAATGGCAGGAATCGCCAACAATCTCGGCTGGGATATCATTGCCGCCAGTGAGGTGCCCACGGCACCTGGAGGGGAAGCGTATCTTCTGCCCAATTGACATCTACCGCCGACACCGACGGCCTGAATTTCTTCTGGCGCACCAGCACGACCAGTGCGACAGGCGAGAAATATATACAATACAACGATGCGGAGGGTGGCCTTACGAGCGGCGCCAACACCTGCATCAAGAAGGGATTCCGCCACTATGTGGTGACCGTGGATGCGACTGACAATGTTGTCATCGACGTGTATATCACCCACATGAACACCTACAGCGGCAGCGGCAACACCGAGAGCAATGCCTACGTAAAGGCGGTGCTGAGCCAGCTTCGCCAGCTCCGCGACTATGTGCTTGAGAAGGCGAAGGCCAACAAGCGTCCGGCCATAATCATGGGCGACACCAATATGCGTTACACCCGCCACGACATCAAGACCAACTTCCTCGACGTGGTTGCGGCGTACGACAGCAACGCAGGCTATACAGTATCAGACCCTTGGGTCGAGTTCCATCGCGGCGGAGTCTATCCTCAGTGGAACAGCCTCTCGCTGATGACCAGGTTCGCATTTGCGGGAGATAAGGAGAATGATATCTTATGCGCCGACAATCAGAAGGGCGAGGTGGTTGACAAGATCTGGTACATCAACGTTCCGGGTGCGGAGGTGCAGCTGAAGGCGACCGCCCATATGAACGACGTGGACAATTTCAGGAAGAGCACTTCGAGCGTTTCGTACTCCGGTGTTATGGTCGAGGACGCGAACGGCGCGAATACCAGCGGGAATACAAAATATAACTCGAACCAGTCAATATCCTACACGAAGGATGTCGGCTATTCAGACCACTTCCCGGTGGTGACCACCTTCGAGTGGACAAAGACCGTGGCCGCTGCAGCGACCGTGTCAGCAGAATGACAATACCCCTGAAACTACCTGATCATGACTGGAAAAACATTCGATAGGGCAGCCCTGGCGCTGCTCTCCCTCATTGCAGGAGCCATGATGGCTTCCTGCGCCGACATTGCCGAGAATGAAATCATTGGCAGAGATACGTTCATAACGGCCGTCATTGACGACGGCGGGGCCGAGACCCGCACCTGCATTGACCCGACAGTGTATCGCGATGGCGTGACGGGACTCTTGTGGTCCCCGAATGACAGCATCGGAGTGTTCAGCGAGTCGGGCACTGAGAATGCCCGTTTCGTGAGCAATTCGGATGCGAACGTGAAGAATGCTGTGTTCGCAGGCACGATGAGCACTGTGCCGGAATATGCATATTATCCATATACTGCTGAAAATGATAGACTTGCTCCGACAAGACTGAAGGGCGAGGTGGGCAGTGTGCAGAGATATGACATTGCCTCGAAGCGCCTCGGTTACGACTGGAAGTACGGCAGCAGGAAGTCGGACAACAGTTCGGAGGACGGTTACCGTTTCACGTTGAAGCAGCTGTTCTCCATGGGAAAGCTCAGCTTTTCCGCCGACGGATCCGAATTTGCCGGACAGAATCTGCACAGCGTCAGGATGCAGGTTGTGGCAGAGGACGGCTCTGTGAGAAGAATCAACGGACAGTTCACATTCGATGCGACTACGGGCAGCTATACTATGACTGGAGGAGATGCGCAGGACGGGACCGACAATGTGATAACGCTTGAGATGGAAGGCTCTCCGGCTCTTTCTGCAGGGCGTTCGTACACCGCTTACATCACATTGATCCCGGATGTCAAGGAGGGCGATATCCTTGTCCTGACATTCAACCTTTCGGACTACTCAGTGCAGTTCAAGGTGAAGTTCCAGCGCGATCTGCAGCGGGGATTCATTTACGATTTCCCTATGTCCTTCACTTCCCTGGCTGCGAAGATGGCGGAACAGTTCGGCGAGACGCCGAAGGTGACTTCATTGCCTGAGCTTTCCGCCCTGAAGTTCACCGTTTCCGACAATGCCGGGAAACTTCTTGACAAACAGCTTGTCACGACTGCTTCATCTTCAAGTTACTCATCTTCATTCAAGACTGTCACCGAACACGCTGCCACAATTGAAGGCAACAATGTCAGCCTCGTCATTCCTTACCTTTACAACTTCAATCTTGTGCCGCAGTTCACCGCGACAGCAGGGGCTGAAGTGTCTGTGGACGGTACAGTGCTGGAGAGCGGAAAGACGGAGGTGGACTGGGCGCACGCATCCTCTCTCACCGTCACAAAGGACGGACTGACAAGGACTTATGACATTGCAATACGCAACACCGGACTGCCGGTGGTGGTTATTGAGCAGAGCGGCAGCGGAGATTTCAGCAAAAAATATACTGGCGGATTAAACATCGGAAACTCCAACATCGGCGGCACACTGCTGAACCAATTCGTGGACTTAATGGTCCGCGGCAAGGATACCGAATGGGTCGCGGACGACAGGATGACCGTTTACAATGCTGACGGAAGCGTGGATATGGCTACCACAAACTGCGGTGTCAGGCTCCGTGGCAATTCCACACAGAAGCTTCCGAAGAAGCCTTTCGCAGTCAAGCTGACCGCAAAGCGGCCGATACTTGGAATGCCGACCCACAAGCGCTGGTGTCTTCTGGCCAACTGGCTGGACCGCTCGATGATACGCAATCTGGTAGGTTTCGCTGCGGCGAAGGCCACGACGGAGGCCTGGAAGGCGGAGAGCATTGACGAGGGCATGGTATGGAATCCGTCCGGCAAGAGCGTTGAACTCGTGATCGACGGACGCCACGTGGGCAACTACCTCCTCTGCGAGCAGATCAAGATTGGAAGCAAACGCTTGAATATCAATGATTGCTATGAGGATCTGGTGGCTGACGGCCTCAGTTCCAGCTTCGAGGATTGCGGCTATCTGGTCGAGTTCGACGTCATGCAGGATGAGAACTACAAGGGCATCACGAGCCGCGGAATCACCTGGCAGCTGAAGGACGACGTGCTTCCTGCTGATTATGCATCGCAAATCGGGGCAAAGATCCAGGCCATCGAGGACGCAATCAAGAAAGGCGATTTTGCAGCATATTCGAAACTCATTGATATTCCTTCGTTTATTGACCAGTGGTTCGTCGTGGAGCTTGCGATGAACAGGGAATACACGGAGCCGAGGTCGCTGTATTCTTATTACAATGGCGGCACTGACAAGCTGCACGCCGGTCCGGTGTGGGACTTTGACCGCGGCACCTTCCAGAATCCTACCAATGCACAGCAGATGGGATCCAGCAGAGTGAAGTCCTATGATGCATTCCTGAGTGCTTCGTCGAAGGTCAGCAAGTCCGGAGGCTACAAGGAGAACCAGCAGCCTTGCCTGTGGTATCCTCTGCTGATGAACGATCCTGAGTTCGTGAGAATGGTCAAGTCGAGATGGTCCGCTCTCTACCCGCATCTGCTCGCTGTCACTGACGAAATAGTTCGCCTCGGTGCGGAGAATGCCCTCTCCTGGGAGTATGACAGCACAATGTGGCCCGGCACCGCGACGGCACTCAACGCCGGCTATCCAAGCGGCTTCTCCGACTTTGCCGGAGACGAGAATCTCACGAGCTATGAAGCTGTGATTCAGAACCTTAT
>SFPH01000157.1 GCA_004552115.1 Bacteroidales bacterium | reverse complement strand
GTGGAGATGGCCACCTTGTTGAACGGAAGCTCAAGCGGGGTGTACTCATTGCGGACAGCATTGGCTGAAGGCCCTGCAAGGCGTACCCTGAATGTAGCCGGAGCGAAACGTCCGAGCTTCACATCGAGGGATGAGCCGGCGAACGAGGCGGGTCCCTTATGCTCCTCTATTCCGTTGGTCTCCTCAGCGGAAACGATTGAAGAAGCGAACTTCACATTGGCCGAGGATTCAGCACCGGAGATTTCGTAAACCCTGACGATGAAGCCGTCACCGTCCTCAGCCTTCTTGAAGGCGCGGACTCTGACATTGTCTGAATCTGTGGAAATCATTGAGAATGACTTCCCGAGGCTGCCGGAATGCGATGGCACGGAGAATGCCGCCTTGCGCTGGTTGAGCCTGTCGGCGGAGAGAGTGGCCTTGCCGGCATCCAGAGCTCCCCTGTGGCCCCTGATTGAATATGTGAACTCGTGGGCCGAGAGATCCAGTGTCTTCTCATTGCCATATCCCCTGTCGGCGGTTGGAGTATGGAGAAGGGTGAGTCTCAATGTATTGTCATCAGGCTTGTCCCAGCCATAACGGCCGTCATTCATGATGGTAATGCCGTAGGAGCCGTCCTCGGCAGTGATGTCAGCCCACTGCTGGGCAGGGACTTCGTATGCGGTAAGGGTGTTGTTGCCCCTCCTGATCTGGCCCAGGCCAAGGTCGTAGGTTGCCTCAGGCGCATTGAAGGATACCGGGAAGGCGGCCTTGAGAAGGGTACGCGGAGACTTCCAGTCGATATTGTTCCTGATATCGATCCTGTCGTCCTCCGCCCCGTCATAGAGCATGATCCTCTGGGTAAATGTGGAACTGCCATACTTCCTGTCCACGCGCAGCACTCCTCTGACCGGACCGTTCTCCTCGACTGTAACCTTCACGTCGGAATCCACCTTCACAGGTTCCTTGTCAATGACAGACTTGAGAATCTCCCAGGCCGGCCAGTTGTCGGAGGTATTCTCCTCGAATATCTGATATCCGAATGAGCGTCCCTCAGCGACAAGTTCCTTTCCGCAGCGTTTGTCAATGATGGAGCAGATGTCGCCATCCTGTCCCACGGTAACCTTGTAAACGGCATTCTCGATGGTATTGGATGTGGCACGTATTGCGGTTCTCATTGATACGGAAGACTTTACAGGGCGGAAGTCATATATTGCGACACCCATTGAAGGCTCATCGGATGCAATGGCCAGCGTGATTGCGGAACCCTCCCTTGATACAATCTGGGACCTCACCTGCTTTCCGTCCGGGCCATAGACTCTGACATCATTGTATCCGGCAGGAAGGGTGTAGCTGACAAGGGCAATGTCCCCGTTGGAGGCGGTTACAGGATTGAAGATCGCGACGGCATCACCCTTCACGCGGGTATCCATCGAAGAAGTTACGGCAGTCATTGAAGACTCGACAACGCCGGCGAACATGTTCTGGGAGAGCATCTGGTCATTCCAGGTATAGGTGTAGGCCTCGGTGATGCAGGTTCCCGGAAGGTCGTCGTGGAACTGGTGCCAGATGAAGCGGCGGTATGCGTCATTGATGGTATATTTCGGGTAGTCAATGACCCCGAGCCAGTCGGCGGCTGCAGCGGCACCTTCCGCGGCAAGGCCGAGCTGCTCACTGCGGCGGTTGAGCATCTTGCAGTCGGAATTGGAAGTGTAGCAGCCGGTTCCGTGCACATCCATGAGGAGCTCGCCGTTGTAAACAGGAAGCTTGTCCCCGGTCAGCTCATCCTTGTAGTCATTGAAAATGTCAATGGTGGTGGCGAATCTGATGCCGTATTTCCCTGCATTCGGAATGCTTGAGGCGATGGCCTCCACGGCTGACGGAAGAGGGGAACCGCCCTGGTCTCCGTGAAGCCTGGATGACTTAGTTCCATAGTAGCGGAGAGCGGCTCCGACGGCGGAAGCATTCACCTTGGCCTCAAGACCGGGGTCATCGCTGATGTCACCGGAAGGGTTCCAGCCATAGTTTGAGCCGTCCGGAGCCATCAGTATGCGGCTTCCGTCAACTCCTTCCCAGATACCGAACTCGAAAGGCCATTTCTTTCCTCCCTCATAGAACGGGTTGTTCCTCCACTTGAGTTTCTGGGTATGGAATGCGAACACGCCGCAATGCGAGGCGATGGAAGGCAGGGCATAACCGAAGCCGAAACAGTCTGGAAGCATGATGTCGTATGACTTGAGTCCGAACTCGGCCTTGTAGAACTCCTCGGCGAGGAGAATGTTCTTGAAGTTGGACTCGGCGGAAGGGACATTGAAGTCATTGGCATCCCATGATGCGCCTGCCGGATACCAGCGGCCCTCCTTGACATATTTGACGAGGGTACTGTAGAGATGAGGATAGTATTCCTTTGTCCAGTAATGCTTTACCGCTCCCTCAAAGCTGAATTTGTAATCCGGATACTGCTCCATCAGCGCAAAGTTCTGATAGAGGGTGTTCGGCAGGAACTCCCCGATGGACTGTCTCACGTTCCATCTCCACTGAGTGTCGAAATGGGCGTTTGCCGCCATGTAAACCTGCTTCTCGGGGGTTTTCAGCGCAAACTTGTCAGGGGTTTTCTGCGCGAGCTTCTCGGGGGTTTCCTGCGCAAGAGAGATGCCTCCGGCCACAGACAGGGCTGCAATGGCAGCCAGGGCCTTTTGTAATAATCTGTTCATTATAGTTGAAGTTTAGTATGATAATCATCAGGAACTGCAAATTTAGTGAAAATCCGAGAAGAATACCACTGCATGTTCATCTGCAATGCCCGGGGCCCAGAAGAATACCAACTGTATGTTCATCTGCATTGCCTTGGGCAGTGCCGGATAATGCCCGGGACAGTGCCGGATTGTCCATCGCCCCAACAGGAGCGGAGGTGACGAATGTTGCAGGGATCGCCGGCTTTTTGTCGGGAAGTATCGTGCTGAGAGGAGCAGTATCCTGCCGAGCGGAGCTAGTGGTAAGTTCCATGCCAACCGGCATATTGAATTGACGGGACTGGATCAGACAGCGGAGGGGTTCGGGTCTGGGGGACGAGCCTGGAGAATGGGTCTGGGGAATTGGTCTGGGGAATTGGTCTGGGGAATTGGTCTGGGGAATGGAACCTTCCACGATTTCGGGCTTCAGCGCGGATGGTTCCGCTCTGGATGCTGAACCTTCCATGATGCGGGGCGTTTTCGTGGAAGGTTCGTTCTTGGAGAATGGAACCGTCCGTGATATCGAGTCTCCGCGTGGAAGGTTGGTTCTGTTTACATCGAACTGTCCGTGATTCAGGCCTAAAGCGTGGAGGGTTCGACCCTGCGGAATGGAACCTTCCACGATTTCGGGCCTCAGCGTGGAGGGTTCCACTCTGGAGGATGAACCTTCCATGATGCGGGGCGTTTTCGTGGAGGGTTCGACTCTGAAGAATGGAACCGTCCCATGGAAGGTGCGCTTCTGAGACATGGACCGTCCGTGATATCGAGTCTCCGCGTGGAAGGTTGGTTCTGTTTACATCGAACTGTCCGTGATTCAGGCCTAAAGCGTGGAGGGTTCGGGTCTGGGGAATGGAACCTTCCACGGTTTCGGGCTTCAGCGTGGAGGGTTCCGCTCTGGAGGATGAACCTTCCACAATTCCGGGCTTCAGCGTGGAGGGTTCGGTCTTGGAGAATGGAACCGTCCGCGAAATGGAGCATTAACATGGAAGGTGCGCTTCTGAGATATGAACCTTCCACGGTTTCGGGCCTCAGCGCGGATGGTTCGGCCAACATCTTCGCCCAACAGCTTCGCGCAAACACCAGAGAGCGGGGATACTGCCGCAGTCGGTTGTGAACAGGGTTTGCTGACAGGGTTTGTGGACAGGGTTTGCGGATAGAGCGCCTGGGCCAGGCTACAATCTGCACTCCATCGGATGCTTATGTCCAAAAGACGGGCCAGGCTATGCACCTCATCGGATGCTTACGGCCAAAAGACGGATGAGGCTGCAAATCGCCATTACAGCGGCCTGCAGCCTCAATAATATGTCAGATTGCACTGAAGGCAGCGCAACTATTCCGAGTACTCGAATGCGAGAGTCTCGTTAGGACGTACGTCAATCACATTGTTGACAACGTACTGTGTGCCTCTCTGTACGCAAACATATACCACAACGTGGGTATTCTCAAGTTTCCAGCCTTCAGTAAGAGAGAAGCGGAACTCCTCCGTGAAGATTTCACCCGGCATGGCATCGTGCTCGAATCCGATATACTTCTTCTTGCTCTGGTTATAGCCGAGAATTTCCCTGACGGCATTGTCGTGAATTGAGAAATCCCCGCTAAAGCCGTAATTGGACTGCTTGGCCTCAATTCCGTCTTCGAGGAGCCAGGCGGCAACATAGTACTTGCCCTCGCCGGCAACCTTCACACCCGCATTGACGACGAACTGCGAACCCTCGGCGACCGAAGTCGCGCAGATTCCCGCAGCCGGAGCAATGGACAGCTGGCCGTCGATTACCCTGTTGAACAAAGAAATGTCAACGGTGTTCATCATAGTCGAGGCATTCAGGTCAAGCATCACTGAAGGATAGCCGGAAACACCTGAGGCAATGCTCGTATGCTGCGCCAGATACATCGGGTCGCTGGAGTTGTAGGTATGGCAGGCCGCTATCACAAACTTGCCCTGATATGCTTCCTGAGCCTTGAAGCTGCGGAGAAGGTTTATCATTCCAGGACAATAGCCGCAGCCGGTTCCGGTGAACTGGGTGATGAAGACGCGCTTCTGGAAGGAGAGGCTGAGCGGCTGCGGGTCTTCAGGAAGGCCCGGAATCTCCAATGAAGGAGAAACGGCCAATACCGTAGCCTTGTTGCTGAGCCTGGACTTGTATGTCACCCAGAAAGTATAGCTTCCCGGAGTGGAAGTGGAGAAGTGCAGATCCGGCAATGAAATCTGCACATTCTTTTCGTCCTTGTCCACCTGATATACGGTCACCGACTCAATGTCTTCGACTTCAACGCCGCCGAACTTCACAACGAGGCGGGTGCTGCTGCTTCCGTCAGCGGAAATAACCGTAGGGTCCAGAGCCAGTGTAAGTTCCATATTCCCCGCCTCCTCTCCGCCGGTTCCGCCACTCGTGCAGAACTCTTCTCCAGTCAGGCTGCAGGAGCAGAATCCGAGGAGGGAGAGCAATGAGCCTAAAAATAAGCCTTTATATCTGTTGTTCATGGTATTACAAATTATTACAGTAGTTTCCCAAGCATCAGAATGCTGCTGTCAGGAGCAGGTTCACACCCGTATATGCCGGGCTGTACCTGCATACGCCTCCGGAGCAGAGATAGCCGGCGCGGTTGCGTCCGTAACTGAGCTGAACCCGGGTCTTTCCCTTTGACCAGCTGACTCCTGCAGTATAATAATGCTTCTTCGTCTCCCCTAGATTGTACATTTCCGTAGCATAGATGCTCCACTGCGGGGCAAAGGTAAACTCGGCGAGAGCTGCTACCCAGTCACGCTCGTAATCCTTGGAGTACAGGTACTGAAGTTCTCCGCGCAATGCGTACTTCTTATTGAATTTGTACTGGGCATCGGCTACGAAAATATTGGAGGCGTAAGTGCCTTCCTCATAACCGTGGCTCGGGCTCCATTCCTGACGGGAATACAGGAACGTCGTCCGGAGCTGCCTGTTCCAATGGCATTCGGCATCGGCATTGAGGTCCATCCAGAGAAGTCTCCTCTCGCCGTTGTCGCTCTGCATCCTGTCAATGGTGAAAGCTGAGGATGCATTTGCCCTGAAAATCCAGTACTTGTTCCTGTCACTTCTGCTGCGCAGGGTGTAGAAGAGGTCAAGCTGCACTGCACACTCCCCGCGGCCGTTGACCTGATATGGATTCAGGTTGGCAAGCATGTAGTGGTACTGCCTGGTCAGGGCAGGGAGATAGCTCAGGCTGTTTCCTGTACCCTTGCCATAGAGGGAACTCATTGTACCCATATGGTCGAGGATTCTGAAGTGGGCCGATGCGCTGAATCCGCCAATGCCGTATATTGCCTCGGCATATATGGCGGCACCGATATGAGCGCCAGTGGCAGTTTCCGAATACAGGTCCTTGCCCTTGGCGGCATATTCCGCCTTGAGAGAAAGTCCGTTCCAGGAAAAATTCAAAGCCGCG
>SFPH01000156.1 GCA_004552115.1 Bacteroidales bacterium | reverse complement strand
CCACAAGCGCAGCCCTCTCGATTACGCCTCCCCGGCCGGCAGATTTCCCGGCACGTTCCGGCTCGAGATGACTGTGCGTGTCATTGAAATGCATGATAGTGAGCTTCTGGGCCGAAGCTCCGGAACAGGCAACAAGTATAGCCGTCACAACGGCAGCAATCAACTTTCTCATAATCAGTCCACTATTACAACTCTGCCATCCTTGGAATACTCGATGTTCCTTCCTGCGGCAGTCAATGACTTCACGTAAGGAAGCATGGCATCAATGATAACCTGAGGGAAAATGTCCAGACGAAGGGCATTCTTCGCAATGGAATAGCCATCACCGCCATCCAGAAGGAAACTTACCGTGGCCACACTGTAAACCCTCTCATCATCAAGAGGCTCGCCATCCACCTCTGCGCTCAGGAGACGGCCGTCCCTGGAAGATACGCACCTCACCCCGCCGATAACCTGCCAGCCGGACGAGGCCATCTGCTCCAGGATGGCCCGCACATCCCTGCCCCTGAGTTCGAGATAGCAGAGATTGTTGCGGAATGGAAACATTGACAGAATATCGTCCAGAAGGACATCACCCTTCGGCATATCCACCCGGATGCCTCCGAAATTGGTGAAACCGATATCCACCTTCCTGCCGGAAATCTCCGACACGCTTTCCATCAGGGCGTCTATGAACCAGTTGGAAAGAGCGGATTCTGGTCCATCCTTCACCATTTCCTCAGAGGAGAATGCAATGACCTGCTTCACCTCCCGCATGCTTTCCTGAGCCCCTATCATAAGAGTTGCGGCCCGGGTCACGGAAGATTTCCTGCCGTAAACCTTGCCGGAAGGCGAATGATAGCGCCCCCTTTCGATGTAGCCCATCGCCTCTGCGACATTGTCCGGCCCGGCGGAAACCACGCCTGTCATGCGTCCGTCCACAGGCTTTCTCGTCCAGGACAATGCAAACTCATCCTGTGCAGCAGCGGAAACGGAGACAATAATCACCGCCATGGCGGCGAAGCATTTCATTAACTTCATGACTATTTCATTTTAAGCCAGTTCCAAAGATCCTTGAAGGAGGTCTTCTTGCCGAACATCAGGATGCCTATCTTGTAAATCTTTGCCGAAATCCAGGCACATCCCACGAAAGAGAGGATGAGAATCACAAGAGAGAGGACGAGTTCCCAGGTAGAAACCCCGAAGAGCACCCTGGTAAGCATCACCATAGGCGAAGTGAACGGGAACATTGACGCCCAGAATACCAGACCGCTGTCAGGCGACTTGTAGACGAACATTGCAATGAAGAATCCGATCATCAGCGGAATCGTGAGAGGCAGCACAAGCTGGTTGCTGTCAGCCTCATTCTCGACTGCGGAACCGATGGCCGCGAAGAGCGACGCATAGAGAAGGTAGCCGAACACAAAGAAGAGGACGAACACGATGATGAGCTGGGTGTAGTTCACGCTGGAAAGAGTGCTCAGGATTACAGCTCCGGTACTTGGAGCGGCCTGATTTGCGGTAGAGAGAGAGTCTGCAGGAGCGGCGGCATCGAGGATGTCCTGCATCTCAGGCATTGCCGCACCTGGAATCTGGCTTGTCATCGAGGTCATCTGGGCCGGGTCACCCGCAAGACCTGCGAGACCGGAGCCGGTAATGCCTCCGATGACAGCAAGAATGACCACCGTCAGCGCAATCCACATGAAGAACTGGGTCAGGGCCACAAGGGCGACTCCGATAATCTTTCCGAAAAGGAGCTCGGTGGCCTTGACAGAGGACACGAGAACCTCGACTACCCTGCTGGATTTCTCCTCGATGACGCTGGACATGACCATTCCGCAGAACATGGAGATGAACATGTAGATAATCATTCCCAGGACCATCGAAAGGAACATATAAATTCCTGATTCATTGAGGGTTTCATTGCCGGACTCATCCATCTTGTAGGATACGAGACGGACGTCGGGCTTCACCTCGGCCATTATTTCCTTCAGGCCCTCGATGTCGTAGGTGCTGATGCGGTAAGCCTCGACGGCATCATTGATCTGCCTTTCGAGATCAGATGTCATATCCACACCGAGAGGCTTGGCGGCGTATGTGGTGGCAGTCACCGTCCTGGAAGCCGTGTCCAATGCTGAAATGGCGAGGAGGGCATCCATCCCGATGCTGTCCAGTGAAGACTTTATGGTCTCCGGATCCGCATCCGGATACTGCGTGAACGACATTGTGGCCGTGTTCTCCAGAGCCGGAGCGACAATGCCGGACTTGTCCACGACGGCAATCTTCTTCGCCTCCTCCTTCGCCATTGTCATGATGAGGGTCGGCAGGGTGCAGAGCACCACGAAGAGAAGCGGCACGAGGAAAGTCGTGATAATGAATGATTTCTTCTTTACGCGAGTAAGATATTCGCGCTTGATGATGATATTTACCGTATGCAGGTTCATACTTCTTTCCTCCAATGATTATTCGCCTTCGGTGACGAGTTTGATGAAAATGTCGTTCATTCTTGGAAGAAGTTCCTTGAATGAGTTGACTGTCAAGCCGTTTCCAAGGACGGACGAGAGTACCTGATTGCCGCTTGCCTGCCCGGAAACAGCGAGCACCGCAGTGTGGCGGCCCGAGTCATCCTGGTCCGAAAGCACGGTGTAGAGGCCTTCCACAGACTGGAGAGGGGTCTCGCCGGTGTATATGAGCTCGACATTGTTGTTGCCGTATTTGTGGCGGATCTCATCCACGCCTCCGTCGATGACAAGCCTGGACTTGTTGATGAGGGCGATGTTGTCGCAAAGTTCCTCCACGGACTCCATATTGTGGGTCGAGAGAATGATGGTGGCTCCCTCCTCCTTCAATGCGAGGATTTCCTTGCGGATCAGCTCGGTATTCACCGGGTCAAAACCGCTGAAAGGCTCGTCCAGTATCATCAGGGCAGGCTTGTGGACCACTGTGGTGATGAACTGGACCTTCTGGGCCATACCCTTGGAGAGTTCCTCAACCTTCTTCTTCCACCAGTCCTGGATACCGAACTTCACGAACCATTTCTTGAGTTCGCGCTGGGCGTCGCGGGCGCTCATTCCCTTGAGCTGGGCCAGGTACATGGCCTGGTCGCCTACCTCCATCTTGCGGTAAAGTCCCCTTTCCTCTGGAAGATAGCCAATCCTCTCCACGTCCCTCTGGGTTATGGGCCGTCCATCGAAAATGACCTCACCGGAATTAGGAATGGTAATCCTGTTGACAATTCTTATCAATGTAGTCTTTCCGGCACCGTTAGGTCCTAGAAGGCCGAAGATCTTTCCGGCGGGAATGTCCACGCTGACATTGTCGAGAGCGACCTTTTCGCCGAAACTTTTGCAGATGTTCCTGCATTCAATCAATCCCATGATTTCACAAAAAATTATCAGGCCAGAATGCGGGCCACGAGTAATCGTATTCTTCCAGCAATGCAATGATACTCATACACTTCGGCAGAGGATAATTGCGTACCGCCGTATCGTATTCCTCCACGAAATACGGATTCACGCCGAGAATTCTTGCTTTCTCCGCCCTCGGCAGGGCAGGATTGTACCTCAACACGGAATGCAGCCTGAGAATCCGGTAGAAATGGTTGAAGATCGGCGGCACTGCCATAGCCATCACAAATCTCGGTCCCGAGGCGATATGGGCCGCAATCTTCAACGCTTTCCGTGAATTCTTCAGCGAGAGTTCCTTCGTAAGCTCGAAGATGCTGTACTGCCTGCTGATGCCGACATTCTTCTCAATGTCCTCTGCAGTAACCCTCGAAACGCCTTCCGGCAGGCTCTTGAGCATCTTGTCAGTCTCGACGGCTATCTTGCCAAGGTCAGTTCCCGCATATTCGCCAAGCAGGGCTGCAGCCTGAGGATCTATTGCAATGCCTCTGGTCCGAAAGTATGCGGATATCCATTCCGGCATCTCGTAATCCCGCACCTGAGGGGAATCCAGCACGAAGCCGTTCTTCTGCACATTCTTGTACAGGCTCCTGCGCTTGTCCGCAGAAGCCCCGTGCATCAGAATAACCAGAACCGTGGATTCCAGAGGCTCGGCGGCATATGCCCCAAGATCCTCCAGTGTCTTCATGTTCTGGGCCTCCTTGAGCACCACCAGACGCCGCTCGGCCATCATCGGGTAACTCCTTGCATCCGAGGCTACAGTGCCGGCATCCGTGTCCAGGCCGTAATAGACAGACTGGTTGAAATCCCTTTCGGAATCGGTCAGGGCATGCCTGATGATCTCCTCACAAAGCATGTCCGGATAATACGGTTCGTCCCCCATCAGAAGATAGACGGGGGCGAACGAACCATTCCTTATGTCCTGAACAGCCTTGCGGCATTGTTCTTCAACAGCTGCAAAACCTTTGGCCATTAAATACTTACGCTTATTCTAAAGTTGTCAGTGCCTTAAGTTTGGAGATAAAGTCATCAGGTATGCTCTCATACTTGCTGAGGTCATCGATCAGATTCTCAGGATTGATTTCCTCAAGATATTTGCCTGCATTCTTCGGATCTTCCCTGATGAAGCTTGAGCACTGTGCCAATGCAAGGAATGAATCCGGAAGCATCATGTATGAATCCACGTACTGTGCAAAGACAATCTTGACCTCCGGAGTGAGGTCCATCATCCTGTGCATCAGGCCCTTCTTTCCGGAAAGGAGCTCGCGGTGGGTCTGAGCATACTCATTGTACCTGCACTCGACGACAACCTCCTCGGCAGCCGGCTTCTCAGGAAGATACACCATCACGGTGAGATTCGTACCGTCATAGCTCCACTCCGGAACAGTGCATCCGGTCTTGTAGTCATTCTCGGCGAACCTTGAGTAAGGAATCTCTATTCCGTTGACAGTCACAGACTCTGGAGCGAAGACACCGGCGATTGCAAACTGGAGCTGCCTGTTCGCATCAATGCCGGAGTAAGTGCCCTTGCGGGGAGCCACGGTCACCCTGGTAAATGATGCGTCTGACACCTTGCTGAGCTCGGTCGTCGCGTATTCTGTCTTGTAGGCCTGTGTAGCTCCGTCGTCCTCATAGACTGAAGCCCTGCTCTCGCCGTCGCCCGGGGCAACGAACACCTTGAGAATATTGCTCTTCTCCTGCAGTGAGGTGATTTCCGGACCGGCCATAGGGATGATGGCACCGGCCTTTACATAGTACGGATTCTCATTGACAGTGTACCTGAGGGTCTTCACCTGGCCGCCCTTTATCATGGAACCGGTGGCTACATCGTACCAGTCGTTTCCTGCAGGGAACCACATTGTCCTGGAAGCAAGCGAAGTGATGCTGTCGGCAGGCTGGCATACCACAGTGGCGAGAATGTCGTCGCCGAACATGAACTCCTCAGTGTAGTCATAGGCCTCATTGTTCTCAGGATACTCGTAGTACATTGGACGGCACATCGAGATACCGGTGTCGTAGGTCTGCCTTGCGGCATTGTAGATATAAGGCGAGAGGTCATACCTGAGGCGGATGGCGTCACGCATTGCGTCGAAATGCTCCGGGAACACCCAGAACCTCTTCTCCATTGTCCTGTCCTTGGTGGAGTGGGTCTTGAAGATAGGGGTGAACACGCCGCCCTGGATCCATCTGGTATAGAGCTCAGGGTCAGTGCTCTTCACGCCCTTAGGCTGCATGTGGCCGCCTATGTCGTGGCCCCAGTAGCCGTAGCCGACGTTGGAGGAGGTAGCCGTGAACCAAGGCAGGTAGCCGAGCACCTTCCAGGTTGCATAGGTATCACCCGAGAAGCCGATCTGATAGCGGTGGCTTCCGATTCCTCCCCATCTGTGATAGATTACGGGACGGCGGGCGTAGATGCCCTCGCTCTCGCTCTGGCGTACCATGTCATTGAAGAAGGTGTAGTTCAGCCAGAATGTGTTGCTCAGATTCGGAACATATTTGCTGAGCTTCCACTGCTGCCAGTCAAGCCACCAGAAATCGACTCCCTGACGCTCGAAAGGACGGATAACGGAATTGAAATATGCATCAGCCCAGGCCTGGTCGTCAATCCTGAAGGGAACAGGGGCCTTGCTGCCGTCCTCCTTTATGTAGCCCTTAGGCCCATCATAATCGGAAGTTCTTGAAAGATAATCCTTTACAAACCTGTCGTAAGGCTCCTCGTAAGGCTGTATGCCGGAAGCCGGATGAAGGTTGAGAGTAGTCTTGAGACCGAGGTTGTGAAGGTCCTGAAGGCAGTTTGAAGGATTAGGGAAGAGTTTCTTCTGCCAGGTATATCCTGTCCAGCCCACTCTCTGGCCGAACTCATCCTTCGGAGAATCTTTTTTAGTAGTGAGGGTCCAGGTCTCGTGCCAGTCCATATCGAGGACCATCACGTCAATAGGAATGCTGAGCGAGCGCATCTGCTTTCCGAGGCCGACGAACTCAAAATCACTGTACTGCCAGTAACGGCACCACCAGTATCCGAGGGTGTATTTCGGAGGGAGGGGAATCTTACCGCCGATCTTCACGAAATCGGAAACGGCAGCCTTGTAGTCGTGTCCGTAAGCGAACATGTAGAGATCCTGGCGTTCACCCGGCTCGCGTGTTCCGACCCAGTTTTTCCAGTCGGACTCCACCGG
>SFPH01000155.1 GCA_004552115.1 Bacteroidales bacterium | reverse complement strand
GATTGTTTTTCACGACAAAGATTTTCAGATGAAACATTTACTCCTGATCATATTGGGGGCGTTATGCTCCGTGCCGTCAGTTACGGCAAAAGACAGAATTGTCGAATCAAACATACACGGCCACGTCATTGAGAAGAAGACTGGCGAACATATTCCATACCTTTTCATTAACCTCAAGGGAACTACTATCTCCACTTCCAGCGCCGCCAGCGGGCATTATCATCTGGAGCATCTTCCGGAGGGAACATTCATTCTCGAAGCCTCAGGCATTGGCTGGAAGACAGTGTCCAGAGAGGTCAGAATAGTGGAGGGCGCCACCCTGGAAATCAACTTCGAGATGGAGGAGGACAATGTCCAGCTCGACGGCGTGGTGGTATCCGCCAACCGGAGCGAGATAGCGAGGCGGATGGCTCCGACACTTGTGAACGTGCTGAACATGGAGACCTATGACAGGGTCAATGCCACCACGCTTTCGCAGGGGCTGAGTTTCCAGCCCGGAGTCCGCATAGAGAACAATTGCCAGAATTGCAGCTATCAGCAGGTGCGCATAAATGGTCTTGAAGGCCCTTATACCCAGATACTTATTGACTCAAGGCCAATCTTCAGCGCCCTTGCCGGAGTTTATGGCATCGAGCAGATTCCGGCCAATATGGTGGACCGTGTCGAGGTAATGAGGGGCGGCGGGTCGGCATTGTTCGGCTCTTCCGCCATTGCCGGGACCATCAACATCATCACAAAGGAGCCGGCCAGAAACTCTGTCTCCGCAGCCCATACATTGAGCAGCATTGGCGGAACCTCCGCCCTTGACAACAACACCTCTCTCAATGCCTCCCTCGTATCGGATGACAACAAGATGGGCATGGCCATTTTCGGGCAGGTGAGGGACAAGGACGGCTATGACAGCGACGGGGACGGATTCACCGAGCTGACGAGGCTGAAGTCTCAGACCATCGGGGTGCGTTCCTATCTGAAGACAGGAGTTTACAGCAAGCTGACGGCCGAGTATCACCATCTTCACGAGTTCCGCCGCGGTGGCGACAATATCGACCTCCCTCCTCACGAGGCAATGATAGCCGAGCAGGTTGAGCACGGAATCAATACCGGAAGCCTGCGTTTCGACTGGTTCTCGCCTGACGAGCACCATCATCTGAACGTGTTCGCATCTGCCCAGCACATTGCCAGGAACAGCTATTACGGGGCCGGAAAGGACCCTGACGCATATGGCAAGACGGATAATCTCACCTGGATGGCAGGCAGCCAGTACATATACAAGTTCGACAGATGCCTCTTCATGCCTTCGGACCTTACCATCGGCCTGGAATACAACGAGGACTATCTCAATGACAATATGTGGGGCTATGACAGGGTGACTGACCAGGTAGTGAGAATCGGGAGCCTGTATGTCCAGAATGAGTGGAAGAACAGGAAATGGAGCATTCTCATCGGCGGAAGGCTGGACAAGCACAATCTTATTGACGGAATCATTTTCAGCCCCCGCGTCAACTTCCGTTTCAATCCGACGGAGAATGTGAATCTCCGGGCCAGCTACTCATACGGTTTCCGTGCCCCGCAGGCCTTCGACGAGGACCTTCACATCGACAATGTCGGAGGAACCGTGTCGATGATAAGGCTCGCCGACGATCTGAGGGTGGAGAAGTCGCAGAGTCTCAGCCTTTCGGCAGATATGTACCACACCTGGGGAGCCTGGCAGGGCAATCTGCTAGTGGAGGGATTCTTCACCGATTTGTCCGATGTGTTCGCACTCACGGAAATAGGCATCGAGGACGGCATCCTGGTCAAGGAGAGGCGGAACGAATCCGGCGCGAGGGTTAGAGGCTTCAATCTCGAGGGAAAGATTGCATACGAGGATCATTGGCAGCTCCAGGCAGGCCTGACCTGGCACCGTTCCCTGTACAAGGAGGCCCATTCCTGGGCTGATGACGTGGAGGCTACGCGGAAAATGTTCCGCACTCCGGACCTGTATGGCTATTTCGTGACTTCCTGCAGCCCGGTCAAGCCCCTGACACTGTCCCTGAGCGGTACCTATACCGGCAGGATGCTGGTCGAGCACCATTCAGGCTACATTGAGCAGAACCGGACAGAAAAGACTCCGGGCTTTTTCGACCTGAATTTCAAGATTGCCTATGACTTCAAGCTTTACCGCCACATCAATCTCCAGCTCAATGACGGCGTCCAGAACTTCCTGAATGCCTGGCAGAAGGATTTCGACCAGGGCCCTGACCGCGATTCCGGCTACATCTACGGCCCTGCCGCACCGCGGTGCTTCTTCGCGGGGATAAAGCTCGGCTGGTAGGTATTTTCTGCAACATTCTTTCCCCGTCATGGAAAATTGCTATATTTGCGCTCTATTACGGGGCAGATGACATATTCTCAGTTCCAGGATATCTTCAACAGGTATTATGCGTCATTGTGCGTATTTGCAGACCGGTATGTTGAAGACAGGGCGCTTTCCGCCGACATTGCGCAGGACGTATTCGTCAAGCTCTGGGAGAAAAGAAAAACCTTTCAGGACCAGTTGCAGGTCCGCTCATATCTGTACAGGGCAGTCCATAACCGCGCATTGAACGAAATCTCCAGAAAGAAGACGGAGAAAGGCTGTAAAGATTATCTCAACAGGTTCAAGCTCAATGATTTATTCCATGAAAGAGTCGTTGAGGAGGAAACATTCAGGCTGCTTCTGGAAGAGATTGACCGCCTGCCCGTGCAGATGCGGGAGATAATGCTCAGGGCACTGGACGGAATGCAGAACAAGGCTATTGCGGAAGAACTGGCCATATCTCCTGAAACGGTCCATACATTGAAGAGAATAGCCTACAGGAAATTGAGGGAAAGCCTGAAGGATGAGTATTATTTCCTGCTGCTCATGCTCATTTTCGAAAATTCTTTATAAAATATTCCCATCGGATTAACCCATTATGATGTTTTGCCTGTTATATTGTCGGAATCAATATGACAGCTATGTTGAAAAGTGATTTCAGGACTGCATTTCTGATTGTAAAGGAAATGACCGGCGGACTCTCTGAAGCAGAGCAGAGGGAACTCGATTCGTGGAAATACGGCCACCGGACTTCCTATGAGAGCCTTCATGATCCCGAGGCCCTCGGAAAACATACTTCAGAGATGGTGTCTTTCAGCAGGGAGGCGGCATGGAAAAGAATTGATGCCCGGATCAGGCGCAGGAAGTGGATAAGCAGACTTACCATTGCCGCTGCCATTGTGCTCCCATTATTGGCGGTTGCCGGTTTGATGACAATGCCTTCCCATGAGGAGACTATGCCTGCAATGGCGGAGGTCACTACCGGCCGGGGAGAGGAGAAGACTGTCATTCTTCCTGACGGGACATCCGTGAATCTCAATTCATTGAGCCGGATTGTCTATCCGGGGACCTTTTCAGGAGAATGCAGGGCTGTCACACTTGAGGGCGAGGCATTATTCAACGTTACCACTACCGGCATACCATTTATTGTAAGCACTGAATCAATGCGGATAGAAGTACTGGGTACATCCTTCGATGTACGGGCCTATTCCGGAAAACCTGCAAGGACAGTTCTGCTGAGAGGCTCTGT
>SFPH01000154.1 GCA_004552115.1 Bacteroidales bacterium | reverse complement strand
AGCATCAATACGGTCAACAACCACCGCCAGAACATAATGCGCAAGCTGAAATGCCGGAATTCGGCCGAGGCTGCCGCTGTGGCCCGCAAGTTGGGAATCATCGGCCGGCAATGATGAAGATTCCGCGACGCCGAGATTATCTCAATGATGATCCCGGTGCTGCGGAGTAGAGTAATCAGAATGATGAAAAATAACTATTGCGCAGAACGGCATAATTCAGCAACTTTGCAATCCTGAAAATGATATTATTATGAGAACAAATATTATCCTTGCGGCATTTGCAGTCCTGCTCTCATTGCAGGCAAATGCGCAGTCTCTCGAGAAGATGCAGTGGTTCAACGAACCTGAGAATTATTCCATCAGGAACGGTGTCCTGGAAATGCAGGTCCCGGCCCAGACCGATTTCTGGCGCATTGCCCACTATGGATTCACGGTTGACGACGGGCCATTCCTCTATGCTGTATACGGCGGCGAGTTCGAGGCGAAGATCAAGGTCAGCGGAGAATACGAAACGCGTTTCGACCAGGCCGGAATGATGATTCGCCTGGATCACGAGAACTACGTCAAGTTCGGCATCGAATTCGTTGACGGAAAGTTCAACATCTCCGCCGTAGTCACGCATCATACTTCGGACTGGAGCGTCATCAGGCTTGACGAGCCAATCCCGCATCTCTGGCTCAAGGCTGTCCGCCGGCTGGATGCAATCGAACTATTCTACAGTTTTGACGACAGGGAATACACGATGATGCGCACCCTCTGGATGCAGGACAACTGCCCATTGCAGGTGGGTCCCGTGGCAGCCTGCCCGGACGGACAGGGCTTCAAGGCCCGCTTCTCTGACTTCAAGGTCAGACATCTGCCTGACCAGAGACGTGTGGAGTGGCTGAAAAACAATCAGTAAGCCTTGATTGAATCCTAAAATCGCAACTGGAAAATTTCATTCTTAGTCAGTCTTTCACTATATTTGTAAGTTCAAATATTGTGATTGATTATGGAACAGTATACAAAATGCCTTATCATAGGCTCGGGACCTGCCGGATACACATCGGCGATTTATGCGGGACGTGCCGGCATCAGCCCTGTGCTTTATGAGGGAATGGAGCCCGGCGGACAGCTGACCACCACGACCGAGATAGAGAATTATCCCGGTTTCGAGAATGGAATAGATGCCAACATGCTCATGGCGTCAATGAAGGGCCAGGCTGCCCGTTTCGGCGCAGACATAAGGCCTGGCCGCATTGCCGGGGTTGACTTTTCGGAGCGTCCTTTCACATTGGAGGATGAGTCGGGCAATGTCATCAAGGCGGAGACCGTCATCATTGCCACCGGCGCCGTTGCCAAATATCTCGGACTGCCTTCGGAGCAGAAATTCAAGGGCCTCGGAGTGTCCGCCTGCGCCACCTGCGACGGCTTTTTCTACAGGAAGAAGACCGTTGCCGTCGTCGGAGGTGGAGACACTGCCTGCGAGGAGGCCACCTATCTCGCCAATCTTTGCTCGAAAGTCTATATGATAGTCCGCAGGGATGTTTTCAGAGCCTCCAGGGCAATGCAGGAGCGCGTCGCAGCCACTCCCAACATCGAGGTGCTCTGGAACTGCAACACCCAGGAGGTCCTCGGCGACGAGGCCGGAGTGACCGGAGTGCGCATTCTCCGCAAGGATGGTAAGGTTTTTGATATCAAGGTGGACGGCTTTTTCCTCGGCATCGGTCATCATCCGAATTCCGACCTCTTCCGCGAATGGATCGACACGGATGCGAACGGATACATCATCACCGAGGGCAAAACCTCCAGGACCAATGTCGAGGGCGTGTTTGCGGCCGGTGACGTGCAGGATCCCGATTACAGGCAGGCGGTTACGGCCGCAGCCTCGGGATGCAGGGCGGCATTGGATGTCGAGCGGTTCCTGAATGCTCAGATAAACAAGTAACATTCAATAAGAAAAGTAAATGAACCTTTCAAGAAAGTTCCTTTGGTGCGTGGCCGCCGTCGTGGCAGTTGCCTCTTGCCGTTCCCAGTATGACGCATTGCTCTCGAGCAATGATGTAGATGCCAAATACGCTGCGGCATTCGACTATTTCAATCAGGGGAAATACCAGAAGGCAGCGTCATTGTTCGAGTCAATGTCAGTGCTCACGGAAGGAACCAGCAAGGACGACACTGTCCAGTACTACTGGGGCCTGAGCAACTACAAGTTCAAGGACTACATCACGGCCGAGGCCAATTTCTCCAAGTTCGTTTCCACATATCCGCGCAGCCCGTTCGCCGAGGATGCGCGCTTCCTCCGTCTGGACTGCCTCTACAAGTCCACTTACCGCTACGAGCTTGACCAGGCCCCGACAAGGGTCGCCATCTCCGCCATCTACGAATACCGTCTTGACCGCAAGGCCTACGAGTCCGCCCGCCTCTACTACAAGATGGAGGACTACAAGGCCTCCAGGGTGGCATTCAGGAACATTCTGAAGGAGAATTCCGAGAATGTCTACAGGGAGGATATCCTGTATTACGTCGCTATGTCTTCGTATAAATATGCACAGATGAGCGTGCCTTCCAAGCAGAAGGAGAGATATATGACATTCATCGACGACTATCTCAACTTCGTCGGCGAGATTCCTGAATCCAAATACTCGAAGGAGCTCAAGGTGATGTATGCCAGGGCTCAGAGGGCTCTCGGCAAATATGTGGGCTCCGAGGAGGAACTCAACATGAAGGAGAAGGAGTTCGAGAAGGAGCGCAAGGCTTCGGCAAAGGCTGCGAAATAGTCCCGGCAATCAAAAAAAATGAAACTTCCGCAACTCCGCCGGAGTATATGAAGATGAATCAAAAGTATTTTCTATAATATGGACAAGAAAAATGTACCGCAGAACACGGTGACAAGGGATATCAAATACCTTGCGGCACCTACCGGAAATATCTATGAGACAGTGGTGATCCTCGCAAAGAGGGCCAACCAGATCGCTCTCGCCGAGAAGAAGGAACTTAACAAGAAGCTTGAGGATTTCAAGAATGACCGCGACTCGATGGATGAAGTGTTCGAGAACCGCGAGCAGATAGAGATTTCAAAATTCTATGAAAGGCAGCCTAAGCCTGTGCTTGTAGCCGTGGAAGAGTTCAAGGCAGGAGAGCTTTCCTACAGGATGGCCCGCCACGATGGCGAGGAGGCTGAAAAGGCTGAATAATCATGCTTTGTTCGCTGAGCATACGGAATTATGTTCTGATAGACTCGCTGGATATTGAATTCCCGGCGGGTCTCGTTATTATAACCGGACAGACAGGCGCCGGCAAATCCATAATTCTGGGAGCCCTCTCCCTGGCCCTCGGCTCCAAGGCGGACTTGTCCGCGATAGGACCGGCGGGGGACAGCTGCGTGGTGGAGGCGGAGTTCAGCGTCAAGGATGAAAGCGGCAGGATGGCCGCATTGCTGGAGGAGAACGGAATCGAGTCCGGGATTTCTCCGGAAACCGGCGAAGGATCCCTCATCATCAGAAGGGTACTTTCCAGGAATGGCCGTTCCAGGACTTTCGTCAATGATTGTCCGGCCCCTGTGAAACTCCTTTCCGAGCTCTCGTCAGGACTCATTGACATACATTCCCAGCACGAGACCATGATGCTGAGAGACAAGCAGTTCCAGATGTCGATGCTGGACCATTATGCCGGAGACAAGGACAAGCTCGATGCCTGCCGAGCCGCCTGGAAGACCCTTTCCGGGCTGAAGCGCGGGCTGGAGGAAATGAAGGCCAGGCTGGCCGGTCTCAGCGCCGAACGCGACTACAATCAGGCCCTTCTCGACCAGCTGGTGTCCGCATCATTGTCCGAGGGTGAGATAGAGGAACTTGAGGCCGAGCAGAAGATGCTTGCCAATGCGGAGGAAATCAAGACCTCCCTCTGTCAGATTGAAAACCTGATGGGCGGGGACGAATCGGAGACAATGTCCATCGACACCCGTCTTAAGGAGACCTGCAGGACCCTGGACAAACTCTCTGCCTATATTCCTGAACTTAAGGACCTTTCAGCCAGAGTTGAATCCTCAAGACTCGAACTGGATGACATACTGGGAGACATAGAGGCGAGGGAGGAATCCACGGAAGTGTCCGAAGAAAGGCTCGCACAGGTCGAAGACAGGCTTTCCCTTCTCTACGGCCTGCTCAAGAAGCATAATTGTCTGACAATCACTGACCTCATTGCGCTTCGCGACGAACTCGACTCCTCATTGTCGGATACGTGCGGGCTTGAGGAAAGAATAGCCGCAGCAGGGAAGAAGATTGCTGAAGCCCAGGAGGTATACGACAATGCCGCACAGGCTCTTTCAGATGTCCGCAGGGCGGCCGTTGCCGGTTTTTCCGACTCGGTATGCTCGCTTATACGCTCCCTGGATCTCGAGCGGTCCGTTTTCGAGGCGGTTCTCTCAGATGCTGCGCCGGGCCCGGAAGGAAAGGATTCCATTCTCTTCGTATTCTCTTCGACCGGCACCTCTCCTGTCGATGTCGCCAGATGTGCCTCCGGCGGTGAACTTTCGCGCATAATGCTGTCTCTCAAGGCAATGATGGCACGCTACACCAATATGCCGGCAATGATTTTCGATGAGATCGACACCGGCGTTTCAGGCAGCGCCGCCGACAAGATGGGCTCCATGATCTGCTCGATGGGGGCCTACATGCAGGTTTTCGCCATAACCCATCTCCCTCAGGTAGCTGCCAAGGGAAATGCTCACTACATTGTTACGAAGACATTCTCCGGCGACAGGGCAGGGACCGATATCAGGCGCATTTCCGGCCGTGAGAGGGTCAATGAAATCGCCAGAATGCTCAGCGGCTCCGAGATTACTCCCGAAGCCGTCGCGAATGCCGAAGCATTATTGTCAAGATAGACTTTCCGCTACCTGACTCTTGTAACCGTATAATCCGGATTATAGACAAATCTCCTTATTCCGCAGTTGGTGAATCCGCCGTCAGCCGTCCTTACGAACCTGAAATCCGTCTGGAGGAGGTTATTGCAGATATTGCGGTCCAGACGCTCCATCCAGTTCTTCCCGTAATAGGACTTGTGCCTGATGAAATAATAGGTCAGGTCATAGCCGTGGAATGCGAACTGAGTAGGCTCCGTGCGGTAAAGCGCCCTGTATTTCATCAGGAATTCGGATACCTCCCGGCTGTCGTAGTCCACGTAGTATGCGGATGAAACCCTTGTCTTCAGGGAATGCAGGTTCTCCGGGTCGATTGTATCGTATGACCGGATCTTGGACTGACTGTAAAGTACAATATTGAACTTCCTGAATATCAATGTCGCCAGATTTCTCACGGCATCATTGACGAAGGCCTCGCTCTCGGAATTTATGATGATGCGGTTCACTCCCGTCTTTGTCATCATCCCGTCCAGAGTATTGACTGCCTCCCTTCCGTCGAGAATCGCATATGAATACCGGCTGCAGCTGATTCCGGATTCGGCCAGCACCTCGTTCATCGTCTTCATTCCGGAACTCTGTGTGACGCCTTTTTCGCTGAGCACGAACACCTTGTCACCGTTTTTCATCTCACCCTTGAGCCAGCTGAGAAGGTCCCTGTACTGCTCTGCGGTGGATGCCGGAGCCTGAATCATATTGGAATGTCCATCCGCAAGGTCTCCGGTCCTCTGGTCCAGAGGGGAGATTACTCCCGTGCTTTCGGGTGCAAGACCGAGTACCTTCTCCACCTGATCCCGGCTTATCGGCCCTATCGTGAAATCACTTGCCGCAAGCCTTTCCTCCGTAATCGGAAGGCTTGATGCGACATCATAGACGCTCGCTTTCCGGAAGCACCCAGAGGCAGCATCAGCAGGGCGTTGACCTTGCTTTTCCGGTCGAACAGGAAGCTTTCCTCTTCTTTCCTGACGACAGGCTCGACATCCGGCACGACGGTCTCCACCGGCTTCTCTTCCACAACATCCTCTGCCGGCCCGCTGACCGGACCTGAAGGAATGCGGATCTTCTGGCGCTTCTTCAACTTCTTGGATTTCAAGCCGTTGAAGTTCACTATATCTTCCACGGACACGGAATACTGCTCTGCGATATCCTCGATATCCTCATACCACTTGACGGTATGCGTTACATATTTCTGCCGGGCATCACCCGCCCTGTCCTCATTGGCAGGGGAGGAAGACTCCTTTCCTTTCGGCTCAGCCTTCTCTTCCTTCGCCTCCGGAGTGACAGCCGCCCTGTCTCCCGCAGGCTTTGCCGCGTCCTTCACCGCATCCCCGTCCACAGCAGTCCCGTTATCCTTCGCTGCCGTCCCGGCATTCTGTGCCGCTGCTCCCGCATTCTCCTTCACCGGGATGAAAATCACCGTCCCCTTCTTCGTGCCCTCCTCCTTCAGCTTCATGTCGGGATTGGCCGCACAGATCTCGTCAATGCTGACACCATAGGTCTTTGCGATGGAATACAATGTCTGGCGCTCAAGCACTGTGTGGGAATAGTATATCTTCCCGTCCCCTCCTCTTACCTTATCCTTCGAGATGGTGATCGGAGTCTGGGTATAGGTCTGTGAATTACCTTCAATGCAGAAGGAGAATAGTCCAATGGCGCAAATCGCCGAGCATAGAATCTTTCTGAACAGCATTGTCTGAAAAATTTGTAGGGTGCAAATCACAATTCTTCCGCGAAACTTTCAAGGTCCCTGGCGAAATTCTCCCAGGAGAGCCTCTTCTTCTCCTCGCGTATATGGCTGATGCAGCAATCCCCGACGGAGGAGTCACTGAAGTATCTCTCTATCTCCGCCCGGATGCTTTCCGCCGAGACGTCCTCGGCAACAATCCCCGTGCCAGTATTGCCGATCGTCTCCCTCAGGCCTCCCACGCCGGTGACAATCATAGGCACTTCGAAATGATAGGAGACAGAGCTTATGCCGCTCTGAGTGGCTGAGCGGTAGGGCAGCACTGTCACGTCCGCGGCCGAGAAATAGTCCCTTACTTCCGAATCCTTGATGTAATGCGGGAAGATATGGATCCTGTCCCTGCCGGGAATCCTGTCAATGATTTCCTGATAAGGGGTGAAGGATCCGTAAGGCTCTCCTGCAATGATGAGCTGATACTCTTCCCCAAGCCCTGAAAATGCCTCGAGAAGTATGTCTAGCCCCTTGTAATGCCTGATGAGCCCGAAGAAGAGGATGTTCTTCCTGCCGTGTTCCAGCCCCAGTCTCTCCTCCGCCTCCAGTCTCGGAAGCTTCTCTCCGAAATGGGAGTAGAGGGGATGGTTCCTCATTATGAATCGCGCATCCGGCATGAGGCGCAGAAGGTCTCCTGACACGGCGTCGCACATTGTCACGAAGCCGTCACAGCCCTTGAGGAAATACTTTGTGAACGGGGTGTCGAAAAATCGGGGCTCGTGGGGAACCACATTGTCAAGGATGGCGATTACCCTGCAGCCTTTTCCGGCGTGTCTTGCCACATATCCCAGCGACGGGGCGAACCAGGACATCCAGTATCTCATTATAAGGATGTCGGGCTTCCACTCCCTGATTTTCCTGGCGGTGGATATCCATGTCAGCGGGTTCGCCGTATCCAGCACGGCTTCGCTTTCCACCGGGACCGCCTCGTCCTCCGGCGTCACGTACTGCGTTTTCCCGGGGAAGAGGATGTCAGGATACTGCCGGCTGAAATTGAAGGCCTTCACAACAG
>SFPH01000008.1 GCA_004552115.1 Bacteroidales bacterium | reverse complement strand
CTGCGCCCTTACCTATGCAGCCATCACTGCGAGATATTTCAATGCCGACTACAGCCTGGTGAGCCATTCCGGAATGGGAATAGACCGCAACTACAATGACAATATCCGCGGATACAACATGCCCGACCGCTACAGCCAGACCTTCGATATGGACAAAGAGACTTTGTGGGTCGCATCCGGGGCCGGCTATAGCCCGGACGTGGTGGTCATATATCTGTGCACCAATGACTTCTCCACCGGCAGACAGCCTCACGAGACAAGTTTTGTGAAAAGGTACACGGAATTGCTGAAGAAAGTCACGTCGAACTACGGGGACGATGTGCCGATTGTATGCATGGCTTCGAACGTCACTCCTTACAGTTTCGACTACATAAGGCTGGCCTGCCTCTCAAGCGGGCTTCCGAATCTGACCTATATGTGCGTTACCCGCAATGTCCACAGCGAAACCGGGGACCTCGGAGCAAGCTGGCATCCGAACTACAAGGGCCAGAAGAAAGTGGCAAGCTGCCTCATCCCATATATATCTACGGTTTGCGGATGGGAAATGGAGGAGAAGGTATATAGATAAAAACCAAAAATTTTGGTCAATTGAAAAATAATGACTAAATTTGCAGTCCTTTTTGCGGGGCTTTCCCGCCTAAAGCATTGATTTATTAACGTTTATTACAAATTTTATGAAACAGTACGAGACCGTTTTCATTGCAACTCCCGTTTTGTCTGAAGCTCAGATGAAGGAAGCGGTTGCCAAGTACGTTGACTACATCACCAAGAAGGGTGGTGAGGTCGTGTACGAAGAGGACTGGGGACTGAGGCAGCTCGCCTACCCTATCCAGCACAAGACATCAGGATTCTATCACCTGATCGAGTTCAAGGCTGATCCTACACTCATCGCCTCGCTCGAGACACAGTATCACCGTGACGAGAGGATCATCAGATTCCTCACAGTCGCTCTCGACAAGGATGCAGCAGCATACGCCGAGAAGAGAAGGGCTAACAAGCAGGCAAAGGCAGCCGCTCAGGCAGCCGAGGCTCAGAAATAATCAGGAGGAACAGAACATGGCACAGACAAACAACGCACAGAACAGCGAAATCCGCTACCTGAACCCTCCTACAGTAGAGGTAAGGAAAAAGAAATACTGCCGCTTCAAGAGGGCAGGCATCAAGTATGTAGACTACAAGGACCCTGAGTTCCTCAAGAAGTTCCTCAATGAGCAGGGCAAGATTCTCCCTCGCCGCATCACCGGAACCTCTCTGAAGTTCCAGAGAAAGGTTGCCCAGGCAGTCAAGAGGGCTCGCTCCCTCGCTCTTCTCCCATACGTTACAGACCTTCTTAAATAATTAGGAGACAGCTATATGGAAATCATTTTGAAGAAAGAAGTGGCCAATCTCGGCCACGCGGATGATGTCGTAAAGGTAAAGGCCGGTTACGCTCTTAATTATCTCATTCCTCAGGGTTTTGCGATTCTCGCCACAGAGTCTGCAAAGAAGCAGCACGCCGAGACTCTCCGCCAGAGGGCTCACAAGGAGGCCAAGTTCGTTGCCGATGCCGAGGCTCTCGCAGCTAAGCTCAGCGAGGTACTTGTAAAGGTATCCGCAAAGGTCAGCGAAAACGGCAAGATCTACGGTTCCGTTACTACAGCACAGCTTTCAGAGGCTCTTGCAGCAGCAGGAATCGAGGTTGACAAGAAGGACATCACCATCACCTCTCCTGAGGTAAAGGAACTCGGTCAGTATGACGCTGAGGTAAAGTGCTACAAGAGCATCAAGGGTGCCTTCAAATTCGAGGTTACAGCTGAATAAAATCGGCTCTTCTATAAAACTGGCTGGCCGAAAGGTCAGCCAATTTTTTAGGGATTCCCAAGAATAGCATAGTTTAACAGAAAACTAATCCAACATGTTCAAATCATTCTACGGTTTCCAGATGGTGGAAACCTATCACGAGTGGAAAAAGAACCACAGGACACAGGACAAGACCGTATCAAGAGCCATCAGGCTCGCAATCGCGACCATCATTCCACTGATACTCTGGCTGTTGCCTACTTCGTTCTTCGGAATTGAGGGACTGACGATAATCGAGCAGAGGACGATCTCCATCTTCGTGTTCGCAATCCTCATGTGGGTGTTCGAAGCCGTTCCGGCCTGGACCACATCGATGGTGGTAGTCGTGCTCCTGCTGTTCACTACATCCAACAGCAGCCTCTGGTTCTTCCACGAGGGATATGACACGAATGAACTTGGCACCGCGATAAGCTACAAATCGATTCTCCACTGCTTTGCAGACCCGATCATCATGCTTTTCATCGGAGGATTCGTGCTTGCAATCGCCGCCACAAAGAGCGGACTGGACCTTATGCTGGCCAAGTCCCTCCTGAAGCCGTTCGGAACGCAGTCGAGATTCGTGCTTCTGGGATTCATTCTCGTTACTGCCGTATTCTCGATGTTCCTCAGCAACACAGCCACCGCGGCAATGATGCTGACATTCCTCACCCCTGTGCTGAAGTCGCTGCCTGCAGACGGAAAGGGCAAGATCGCCCTTGCGCTGGCAATCCCGATCGCGGCAAACATCGGAGGAATCGGAACCCCGATCGGAACCCCTCCGAATGCCATAGCACTGAAATATCTCAATGACCCTATGGGAATGAACATGAACATCGGATTCGGACAGTGGATGGCCTTCATGACTCCGTTCGCAATCCTCCTCCTCTTCATTGCCTGGGTTATCCTCCTCAAGGTTTTCCCGTTCAAGCAGAAGACCATTGAGCTCAAGATAGAGGGCGAGCATCAGAAGTCCTGGAGAGATTACGTGGTATATGTAACATTCGCCCTGACAGTCCTCCTCTGGATGACCGACAAGTTCACGGGAGTCAACTCCAATGTCGTCGCAATGCTCCCTATCGGCGTATTCGCAATCACAGGTGTCCTCACCAAGAGAGATCTCGAGGAGATCAACTGGAGCGTGCTCTGGATGGTGGCCGGCGGCTTCTCACTCGGCGTGGCCCTTCAGGAGACCGGTCTTGCAGGACATCTCATCGAGGCTATTCCATTCGGTTCATGGCCTGCAGTAATTGTAGTCGTAGGCTCAGGCCTCATCTGCTACATCATGGCCAACTTCATCTCACACACTGCAACAGCGGCTCTTCTCGTGCCGATTCTCGCAGTTGTCGGCCAGAGCATGACTGCAAACCTGGAACCTCTCGGAGGAGTATCCACACTGCTCATCGGAGTGGCAATCGGTTCATCTCTCGCAATGATCCTCCCTATCTCCACACCTCCGAACGCACTTGCACACGCAACAGGCATGATCCAGCAGAAGGATATGGAGAAGATGGGAATCGTGATCGGTGTCATCGGCCTCATTCTCGGATATGCGATGCTTATTTTCCTCGGTTCTTCAGGCCTTATCTGATATGTACAGGAATAATTCAATGGATAAAGGGCTGGCCGGAGCGTTTCTGGCCGGCCTTTTTCTGTTTCTGTCCTGCGGAGAGACAGAAGTACTCCCCAAGGAAGGATGGACAGATGAAGCTCACGCCGCTCTGGAAGAATTGATAACGGAATGCGGCAGGAATGGCAATGACCCGGATTGCAGGCCATATGCAGTCTTCGACTTCGACAACACCAGCATTGTCAATGATATATCAATGACATTGATGATATGGCAGGCAGAGAATATGAGATATGCTTTCTCCCCGGACGAGGCTTTCGACGCATTTACCGCCTGGATTCCTGACCTGGACCAGGTACTCGAAGGACCGGAAATGACTGCAAGGGAAATCGCCGGGGACATGGTGAAGGACTACAGGTCTGTCAGGACAATGATGGAAGAGGGAATGAGCCTGGAAGACATAAGGCAGGAAGACGCCTGGAAGGACTTCCGCGCGAAGCTCCTGGCATTGAACGAAGGTATCGAGAACAGCTGCAGCTACGAGACCTGGTGTCTCTGGATGCCTGCATTGTTCACGGGGATGAGCTATGCTGAATTGCAGGAGGCAACAAGGGAATCAGTGGATTGCTGGCTCGGAACCGGCAAGATATGGAACGAGAACTGGACAAGTCCGGATGGGAAGGTTTCCACTACCGTAAGGAAGGGCCTGGTCATTCCGGAAAGGAGCAAGAATCTCTATAAAGCATTGAAAGATAACGGCATAGAAGTATATGTATGTTCCGCATCCCTCGAAGTGATCGTGGAGGTTCTGGCCTGTGGTGAGGAATTCGGCCTCGGACTCGCACCTGAGAATGTATTCGGAATCCGCCTGGCTGACAAGGAAAAAGTCGGCGGCAAATTCGAGGACGGATATCCCGGAACCTTCCTTGAAGGAAAGGTGGAATGCATACGCAGATTCATAGCCCCTCTCCACGGCGGTCAGGATCCCGTTCTGGTCGCCGGAGACAGCAGCGGAGACTATGCGATGCTCACCTCATTCGGAGGAATGAAGGCAGGGCTCATAATCGACTGCGGCAAAGGCGGCAAGATCGGCGAACTGGTCCGCAAGGCGGAGGACGACAGCCGCTACATAGTCCAGCCTCAGGGTTATTGACCTCCAAGCCTGTCGAAGAAAGTCATCACATCCTCCCAGGTTCTGAACGGGTCCTCACCGAAATGCAGGACTGTGCCCATGAAATCGGATGTGCCGAGACGCTCCGGATATCTGTCGATGAGATAGTCACCCAGTACAATGTCCTTCCTGTTGCTCACGATGACACGGTTCCAGGCCTGTACGCCAAGATGCCTTTCAACCCAGCGGAAGATTTCCGGCAGGGTGTCCGGATTGTTGAAATGCGACGAGACAAGTACGTATGGAGTGTAATTCCTGCACAATGCGGCAAATGATCTGACGGCACTTCCGCAGACCTCGAATTCCTGAGTGGGAATATTTTTGGAAATCCCGTTTCTGACATCAGCCAACGTATCCGTGAAGCTGACAAGGACAACGGGCTTCCTTCTATTATTCTGAATGTCGTCAATCCTCTCAATGACAGGGAGAACGGAATGCAGGAAGACGCTGTCGTCCAGATAATGCCCGCCGTCGAATCGTATGGCATTGGGATAATGCGAGGCGAATTCATCATAGGTGTCCACCATATTGTCCCTGGTCCCGAACATTCCATAGACTTGTCCCTGGTCCCGAACATTCCATAGACAAGGTCCTGGTCTCCTGTCAGCGAACCGAATGCATCCAGGCTTGAGGCATCTTCCGGCATGCCCACGAAGCAGGCCGACGAGACCTCCCTGAAATCCTCGAGCAGCGGCTTGTTCACGAGAAATGATGTCTCGCCATCCGCCCTTGGGCAATGATATTCCTGACGGCCGAGACCATTGTTCTTCAAGATGGTATCTGCAAGATGGAAGGCGGGATTGACCAGAATGCGGTGGATTCCGCGGAGCTGCTCTGCAAGCATTCCTCCCATCGACGTGCCCAGAATCAAGTCCGGCTTGCTCGAGGCGCAGATATCTTTCAGCATTGCCAATGCGCCCGCCGGAAGCGAATCCGTGGACGTAGAGTATTTTCTTTCCGGACATCAGGTCCGGTCTTGCATATTCGAAAAGTTCCATGTCAATGGTTTATTCCAGGTAACGATGAAGTAAGGATAAAAAAAGGACGGGGCAACATGACCCCGTCCTGAACTTCCTGACAGATGAATTATTTCTGTCTGGTCTTGTATCTCTGGTAGAATCTGTCCACACGACCGGTGGTATCGACGAGCTTGACCTTTCCGGTGTAGAACGGGTGAGAGGTGTTGGAAATCTCGACCTTTACTACAGGGTACTCAACTCCGTCAACTACGAGGGTATCCTTGGTGGTTGCGCAGGAGCGGGTGATGAACACGGTGTCGTTAGACATATCCTTGAAAGCTACAAGACGGTAGGTTTCGGGATGAATTCCTTTCTTCATTGTCTCAAAAAATTAATTGTTTTCAAATCAGGAACGCAAATTTAGACATTTCCTGAAACATATCCAAACTTTTGACGAAAAATCATTTGATTCTGTAAGGAGCATCGTCATACAATGTGAAGCGCTTGGCCTTGCGTATCCACTTCTGTTCCTCTACCTTCACGTGCTCACGGGCATCCTGGAAGGAAATCTCCCCGCGGAGATATGACTCAAGGGTCTCGTCAGCCAGTTTAAGTCTGAATCCGCCGGACATCTCGAACTGGGGATATCTCTCGGCGAAATACCTTATCAGCTGGAGTGTATGGAGGAGGGAATGATACTGGGCTCCGGGCTTCAGCATTATCTGGTATCCATAGCAAACCTGGTCGCGGTAGAGGCCCGCGGAAGGCCTGAATGAGCAGGGCCGCATCAGCACACCCTCCTTGACCGGCAGCATATCGTATGGCCCGTGCTGTATGAACGGAGCACCGAAATATTCGTATGGCCTTGCGGTACCGATGCCTGGGGTGATGTTCGTGTTGTTCCAGAGGCCTCCCCCCGCATACATCATGCAGGTGAACATTCCCGGTATGTCAGAGGCCGGAGCAATGGTCCATGGCAGCAAATCCTTGTTGTAATCGGAAGCATGCGCCGAGATCACGTGAAGCGGATAGCGGGCCCCGATTTCCGAATAGAAAAGATTGCAGAGCTCGCCCAGGGTGAGTCCGTGTCTGTGAGCCACCCTGGGCACGAATTTCTCGCAGTCCACATTAGGAACCGTGCCCTCGACAATACGTCCGGCAGGATTGAAGTGGTCCACGACGTACAATGCCGGGGGCTCGTCCAGAACAGCCAGAATCATCATCAGGCGCATTACATCCTTGGTATAATTGAAATACCTGACGCCGACATCCTGAATCTCGACCACGACCGCACTGAGTCCCCTGAGAGACTCGGAGTCGAAGTGTATGTGATTGGTGCCCGGGGTCAGCTCCGCATCTTCAGGCCGGAAGAGGCGCTCAAGATTGCCCCTCTCCCTGAAAATGTCCCACATATACCTGTCCCCGCTGGTATCCCAGCAGTTCTGGGTACAGAAGCAGCCTACCCTGCCTTCAACAAGGGCCTTGTCCAGCTGATCCTCAAGCTTGGTCGTCCTGAATGAAAACATTATGCTCCCTCATTGATAATGCCCCTGGCAACCTCGATGACCTCATTGCCCAGGGCCACGGCACGTTCCACGGTCTTCGCCTCGGAATAGATCCTTATGATCGGCTCGGTATTGGACTTGCGCAGATGAACCCACTCCCTCTTATCCTCGAAGCTTATCTTCACTCCGTCCACGGTATTGACATCCTGGTCGGCAAAAATCTCCTGAAGCCTGTTCAAAATCTTGTCGATCAATGATTTGTCAGAGAGTTCAATCCTGTTCTTGGCAATGTGGTACTCCGGATATGTCTTCTTCAGAGCGGACACCTTCATCTTCTTATGGGCAAGATTGGAGAGGAAGAGGGCCACGCCCACCATGGCGTCCCTGCCGGCGTGTATGGCCGGATAGATGACCCCACCATTGCCCTCGCCTCCGATGATGGCGCCCTTCTCACGCATGAGGGTGGTGACATTGACCTCGCCGACTGCCGATGCGTAATACTTTCCGCCGTGAGCCTCGGTGACGTCGCGGAGCGCCCTGGACGAAGAGAGATTGGAAACAGTCACGAGATCTCCGATGCCCTCGGCCTCAGCGCATTCCAGGATATAGTCCGCAACGCTTACGAGGGTGTATTCCTCCACGAATGGTTCCCCGTTCTCGCAGATCAGGGCGAGGCGGTCCACATCAGGGTCCACTGAGATTCCGAAGTCGGCCTTCTCGGAAACGACTTTTGCGGAAAGCTCCGCAAGGTTCTGCGGAAGAGGTTCAGGATTATGGGCGAAATTGCCGTCAGGATTGCAGTTCACGCATACGCACTCGACTCCCATTCTCTGGAGAAGCCTCGGCATTATTATTCCGCCTACGGAGTTGACAGCATCCAGAACCACCTTGAAGCCGGCGGCCCTGACTGCCTCCACATCGACGTATTTCAGTTTCAGCACCTCGTCCAGATGCCTGTCGGTAAAGTCTTCCTCCGCAATGGTTCCGATGGAATCGATGTCTGCGAACTCGAAGTCCCCGGACTCGGCGCAGTCCAGAACTGCCTGACCCTCAGCGGCATTGAGGAACTCTCCCTTCTCATTGAGAAGCTTCAGGGCGTTCCACTGCCTCGGGTTGTGGGAGGCGGTAAGGATGATTCCGCCATCTGCTCCGGAAAGGATGACGGCCATCTCGGTGGTCGGCGTGGAGGCCAGTCCGGCCTTGATGACGTCAACTCCGCAGGCCGCTATCGTGCCGCAGACAAGGTCCTCGACCATCTCGCCTGAAATGCGGGCGTCCCTGCCGACAACCACGGTGTACCTCTCCCCTGCCTGCTTCGGCCTGCGCCGGCGCAGTTCAGAACAGTATGCATAAGTGAATTTGACAATGTCAACAGGGGTCAGCGCCCCTCCCGGATTGCCGCCGACAGTACCGCGGATGCCGGAGATTGATTTTATCAATGTCATAGTGCAATCAGTTAAAGATTACTTGTTTTCAATTTATCACTCAAATTTATGAAAATACATCAATAATGACAAATATTTCCAGTATCTTTGCGCCTCGGAAAAACTGTTTGAAGATGAAAGCTCTGCTTACTGTGCTGCTATTGGTGACATCCAACATTTTCATGACTTTCGCCTGGTACGGGCATCTGAAACTTCAGGAAATGAAGATTTCGACCGGATGGCCGCTGATTCTGGTCATTCTGCTGTCCTGGGGGATGGCATTCTTCGAGTACTGCGCCCAGGTTCCGGCCAACAGGATCGGCTTCAACGGCAACGGCGGACCGTTCAGCATCATGCAGCTCAAAGTCATTCAGGAGGTCATATCCCTCACAGTGTTCACAGTCATCGTAACCGTGATGTTCAAGGGCGAGGCCCTTCAATGGAATCATTTCGCCGCATTCTTATGCCTGATTGCCGCAGTTTTCTTCGTATTTCTCAAATAGCTGCATTTCAATGTTTTAGCATAGGGAACGAAAAATTAAACAGAAAAATTTTGCCGAAAAGTTTGCAATCAAGAAAAATTTGCTTAACTTTGCAATCCTGAACAACAAATGCTGGGTTCGTATAACGGTTAGTACCCAAGATTCTCAATCTTGTAATAGGAGTTCGATTCTCCTACCCAGTACCAGCAGAAGCCAATCCACTGATTCCAGTAGGTTGGCTTGTTTTTTTTGAAGAATAGTCAGCTTTTGGCGTTCAAATGTAGTTTTTCACTATATTTGTAGATTGTATGAAGATTATTCGCTCACTGGTGTCTAAGATATGGGTTCCGGCCGTCCTGGTCGGCGCGGCTTTCGTACAGGCTGTCGGGATGGACATTGCCAGGAGTTCCCGCATTCCGGGGACGGGAGCGTCGGAAGTGTGCGACACGGTAATCTACGAGAACAGGATATACACAAAGTTCCGCGATTCATACGATGCCCTCAAGGTGGCAGAGGAAGCTTTCGACTCCACGATGACAGACAGCGCAGAGGTGTTCATCTCGGCCAGGGATACGATGAAAGTCCCTGATTCATTGAAATATACAGATCCTTTCAGATATAAGTACTACGTTGCCATCAAGGACTCCCTGACGCACATTCTGGTCCGGGACTCTCTCAGAAATGCCGGTGACTCGATTGACTGGCCGAAGCTCGATTCCCTCTATTATGCAGACTCCACCGAGACAGCAATCCGCAAATTCAACGAGTGGTACGCATCCCTTGACAAGGCGGCCAGGAAGAAGTACGACTTCGAGCAGAAAATGAAGGCCAGGCAGGCCTATATGGACAGCGTGCTGAATGTGAAGGACAGCCTTATGGCCATCAGGGACAGCATAAGGGAAAACACGCCGAGGATTCTGGAAACCTTCGCCGTTCCGGACTCCATGTTCTACAAGAGGATTCTCACCTGGAACAAGGGAGAGTCGTTCAACGACGTCAACCTCCATCCGCTCGACACGTCCTACAACTACTGGTTCAACGACTACCCGTTCTTCCGCAATGACGTGAATGCCAATTATCTGGGAATCTCAGGCTCCCCTCTCGTGACCTACGATTTCTCCAAGCGGAAAAGCAGCGAGGGAGTATCGTTCTTCACCCCTTACGAGTCCTGGACATACAATCCTTACACCCTTCCGATGTACAACACGAAGACCCCTTACACCGAGCTGGCATATTGGGGGACCCTCTTCGCCAACGCCGAGAGGGCCGAGAACGAGCTTCACATACTGACCACCCAGAACTTCTTCCCTTCCTGGAACTTCACCCTCGAGTATGACAGGACCGGTGCGAACGGAATGCTGGAGAACGAGGATGTGGACAACAGGACCTGCGTCATAAGCACCAACTACATGGGCAGGAAGTACCTCCTTCATGCGGGCTACATCTACAACAAGATATCGAAGGGCGAGAACGGAGGAATCATCGACAATTTCTGGATAAGGGACACGACTGTCGGCTCAAGGGAAATCGATGTCAGGCTGAAGGATGCCAATACCCTGATCAAGAAGAACACACTGTTCCTCGACCAGACATACAGGATTCCTTTCAACTTCATAAAGAACATCAGGGAGAAGAAGGTCATCAGGAGGGAAAACGCCTGGAGAGACAGCGTCATTGCCACAGGCGACTCCACGGCAATTATGAAAATGGAGGAGGTCCTGGCCGAGAAAGCAGCTGAGCGCGAGGAACTTGCGGCGGCAGATACCCTCGACACCGACATAACCACGGCATTCATCGGCCATACCAGCGAATACTCGACCTACCGCAGGATCTATGATGACAGAATCAGCCTCACCGACACGGAAGCGAGAAAGCTGTACAACGACAATTTCTATCTCAACCCGACCGCGACCCACGACTCGCTCAGGGTGATGAAATTCGAGAACAAGGTATTCATCAAGCTCCAGCCATGGTCTGCGGACGGTATCGTCTCAGCCCTGAACGTGGGCATAGGAGACAGACTGCTGAACTACTATCTCTTCCCTCAGGACGCATACATAATGAACCGCAAAGGGAACACTGTCTGGAACTCCGCCTACATCTACGGAGGAGCCAGAGGTCAGTGGAAGAAGTATTTCAACTGGAGTGCGGAAGGCTGGTACACCTTCCTCGGAAAGGAAATCAACGACACCGGAATAAAGGCTGACGCCACTTTCAGCATATATCCTTTCCGCCGGCACAAGCAGAGCCCGATGACATTCGGGGCGCATTTCGAGACCAGTCTCGACGAGCCGGAGTTCTACCAGCAGCATTATTACTCCAACCACTACATCTGGAACAATGATTTCAGCAAGATCAGCAGGACCCAGGTGGAGGGATACTATGACGTGCCGAGATGGAAACTGAACGTGACCGCTGCCTGGACATTGATGAAGAATCATATATATTATGACGCCAATGCCATCCCGCAGCAGGAAAAGAGCCCTGTGAGCGTGCTGAAATTCGCATTGAACAAGAACTTCAGGATCGCCGGAATCCATCTGGACAACCAGGTGCTGGTCCAGTTCTCTTCCAATGAGGACGTGATCCCGGTTCCCGCCGTGGCCCTGAACGCAAGATGGTACTGGCAGTTCAACGTCGTCAAGAACGTGATGCAGATGCAGATCGGCGCCAATGTCACATACAACACGAAGTGGCACATTCCGGGTTACAGTCCGGCATTGGGCCAGTTCTATAACCAGAAGGAAGAGAAATACGGCAACTGCCCTTACATCGACGCTTTCGTGAATGTCCAGTGGAAGAGGGCCTGCATTTTCGTGAAGGCCATCAACGTCGGAATGGGCTGGCCTATGGACAAGGCCGACTATTTCAGTGCCCACGGCTATATCCGTCCTCAGAGAGGCATCAAGTTCGGCGTCTGCTGGCCGTTCTATCTCCAGCCGGGAAAGAACAAGAGCGTAGGCTCCGCAGGCGGCGGTGGCTCATCCTCCGGTGGCTCCGGAACAGGTCTCGGAGGTTTCAACTCGGGCAGCTCGGGATCCGGACTCGGAGGATTCGGAAGCGGAAGGAGCGTCAGCTCAGGCAGACTCGGCACCAATTCATTCTGACAATGGGAAAGAAACTTCACAGAAAAAGAAGAGTCGTCTTCAAGTATATTCTGCCGCCGATAGCGGTAATCCTGATTGTGCCGATGCTTCAGAAATCTGTGATTCAGGACGTTCCTTTCGACAAGGACGTAATCAGATGCGTGATTGCCGTGAACAGTGGCAATTCCGCCATGAAATACGGAGCCGGATACAACTATGAGCTGCTGAAGCTTTTCTCCGGGCAGATGGGACTCGAAGAGGAAATCACCTTCGGAGGCAGGGAATACCTGGACTCGCTGGAGACCGGAGTGGTGGACCTGGTAGTCGTCCCGGCATCGGACAGCCTGCTGAAAACCAAGGACTTGTTCTGTTCCATAATGCTTGCGGACAGTTCCGCCTGGGTCATAAGGAACGGGCTTGAGGCAGAGATGAGGAGCATAAATACCTGGCTTGCACATTACTTCACGACAGAGGGCCACCGCAAGGCCCTGGAGAGATTCTCCCCTTCATTCGAACCGTTCAGAAGATCAGCTTCAGGACGCCGTTACAGCATACTCAGTCCATACGACGACCTCATAGCCGAATATGCGGCGCAGATAGGCTGGGACAGGCTGATGCTCACTGCATTGGTGTGGAAGGAGTCGCAATTCCACATTGAGGTGAGGTCGCCGCGGGGAGCTGTCGGGCTGATGCAGCTGATGCCGAGGACGGCGGGACATTTCGAGGCAGGAAACCTGATTGACCCCGAAGAAAACATCAGCACGGCGGTGAAGCTCATTGACAGGCTACAGAGGATGTTCAGGAATGACGCGGCTGACAAGGAGGAACTCATGAAATTCACATTGGCGGCCTACAATGCCGGCGAGGGACGTCTCCGGGACTGCATCTCCTATGCAAAGTCTATAGGAGCACCCTGCAGCAGGTGGAACGATCTCGTGGCAATCATTCCGGACATGAGGGAGGACAGCATTCTCCAGTCCGAAAGCGTGAAGCTGGGCAAGTTCCAGGGCTACGAGACCATCAACTATATCTCATTGATGGAGGATTATTACGATGCGTTCTGCGTCATTGCACGCGGACAGTCTTCGCCGGATCCACTCGCGACACGAACAGACAAGGGAGCAGCAGCAGAAGCATTATGAGTATGTAGGCCAGCAGGTCCGCCCCTATGACCTGCAGGGCGTTCAGATGCACCGGGACGGCCGAAACGAAATAATTCGCAGGGTCGAGCTTAACGAAATGTGTCGCATTCTGGACAATGCAGAAGAGAAATGCAAGAATGTTGCCCGCCAGCATTCCCTTGAGCGCGGCGGAGGATGCTATTCTCAGAAAAACCGCCGATATCTGCCTGTCAGTCATTCCCATAGCCTTCAGCGTACCGATTACCGAGATATTCCTGAAAAGCATTATCAGCAATGATGATATCATGTTGAAACCGGCCACGGCAACCATAAGCACCAGCACTATCAGCACGTTGAAGTCAATCAGGTCAAGCCAGGAAAATATCTGAGGATAGCGTCTTGCCGCAGAAGTGGCCACCATCGAATCGATTCCCTCCCCGAAAAGAATCTCCGCCCCGATTTCGTCCGTCAGGTACTCCATCCTGTCGGAAGAGCGCCAATTGTCTTCGAGTATGACTTCAATGGCCGACGCCTTGTCCGGATCCCAGCCGTTCACCCTCCTCATATCCTCGATCCCGGCATAGACGACAAGGTTGTCATCCGAACCGAGAATGTCGTCATAGGTGGACTCCACGGTGAACTGGCGGGCCTTGACCTTGTCTCCTATGAAGTACGCAAGCATTCTGTCGCCGGGGCCTATTCCCAGCATTGCCGAGAGCCGCTCGGGTATTTTCACCCTGAGGCTGTCACCTCCGCCCGGAATTCCCTTGAAAACGACCCCGTGGATATTGGAGCCGGACTTGATTATTCCGGCCCTGTAGACAGCAGGCACAATATGATCCACTCCGGGCATAGAGCCGATCGCCGTCTCCAGCTCCTCTCCGAGGGTCACAGGATGATCCTCTCCGATGAAATTCATATACGGTGAAGTGATCTGAATGTCTCCCGCCAGGCTTGCCACTCCTTTCCTCAGTTCATGCCGGAATCCTCCGGATACAGCCACGGCAATAATGATGACGAAGGAGGCCACGGCGATCGTAACCATCGCGGCTTTACCCTGGAATTTCATCTTTCCGGATATGAATGAGGCGGCGTCCAAAACAATGCAATGAGCGGCTTTATTGCAGCCGGGATTGCGAAGTTAGCATTTTTTGACGATATTTGTCCTTTTCCGCCCCGAAAAAGGGGCATAAACAATTGATAAGGAAATGAAGAATAATACAGAATCATTGATTGCCAGGTATCTTACCGGCACAATCGGGCTCGCGCTCGTGGCTGTAGGCGTGGCCCTGTCCATAAAATCCGACCTTGGCACCGCCCCGGTCTCCTGTCCGCCATATGTGACATCCCTTACGGGAGGATTCGACGTTCTCGGCTTCCATATCGGGACCGTCGGCCAGTTCACCATCATGATGCACTTCCTCTTCATACTTCTCCAGATTGCATTGCTGAGAAGCAGATTCAGACTTGAAAGCCTGATGCAGATACCTGCCGCCCTGGTTTTCGGAGTCCTCACGGACCTGTCGATCTGGGCTTTCGACTGGATTTCGGCAGGGAGCTATGCCATGCGCATCCTGCTGATGGTTCTGTCCATCCTCATCACTGCCCTCGGCATCAGCCTGGAGGTCAAGGGAAATGCCTGGATGCTGGCCGGAGAGATGACAGATGCGGCGCTGGCTGACTTCCTCGGCATAAAGTTCAGGAATGCGAAGATAGGCTTCGACATTTTCCTCGTCGCTGCCGCTGCGGCGACGGCCTGGCTGGCATTCGGGAACCCACTCGGAGACGGCACGGAGAATGTCATCAGGGAGGGAACCCTGATGTCGGCCCTGCTGACCGGCTGGTGCATGAGGTTCACGGACAAAATAGCGGACGGGATGATTCCCGCCCGCTGGAAAAGTCTGTTATCTTGAATTCTCAAGGAACTCGAGCCGCTTCTCTGCCGACATCTTCGTGGCGGAATCCTCCGTGTATCTTATCATCATCGGAAGATATTTCTTCTCGAGCTTCACATCCTTGGCATTTCTTGCAAGAATGATGAGATTCTTTATGGCGGTCATGTCATCCGGCTTGATTTTCAAGACCTTGTTGTAGTATTTCAATGCTGTCTTGCTGTTCTTTGCTACCACCAGGTAGTAGGATCCCAGGTTGTCCAGGAAGAGCACGTCCGAAGGCCTGTAGGAAAGCATCTTCTCTGAAAGCTGGCGGAAAGCCTCGAAAGAAGTCGGAGTACCATACTTGAAGAAAAGGTAGCAGTACTCCTGGATAGCTGCCGCAAAGAATTCGTCATCGGCCTTCTCCACGTCCGGATATTCCCATTGCGGATGGCGGGTGAAATTGTAGTCCACGAGGCCCTTGAGGCTTGACAATGCCATATCGGGACTCTCATTCTCATAACCTATGAGGGCGGCAGTCTTCAGAAAACGGAGATCAAGCCTGTCCGGAGCCAGCTGTATTGCCTTGTCTATAGCCTTCTGGGCCTGGCCGAACAGTTCGTCATCGTAGCTGGCCACCTGGAAATAATTGATATCATTGCCGGAAGTGTCCTTGAGCGTAAGCACCGGCTTCTCGCCGAGATATTTCGACGCATCCCTCACCTCCACATTCGTGGTCTGGGACTTGTTGAAACAGTAGGAGAACCTTGCAGTCAGCATGTCCAGATCATCAGGACAGGCAGCCTCCCATTTGTTTATCAATGTCTCTATGCCTACGCCTGAAGGTCCGAGCTTGGAAACCATTGTCTCATACCTCGCCTTGAAATCCTGGCTTGAAGGCTCCTGGGCGGATGAACCGGCCGCCGCTGCCGCCAATGCGGCTATTGCAATAAAAAACCTTTTCATATCTTGTCAAATATCCATTCTGATTCTTCTGTGGAGCGGATGAAGGGAGTTGCACCGGTTGCCGAGATTCTTCACGAAACCGATCGGAAGTCCCCTGTAAACCAGCAGGAGCATTCCCCTTTCAGCCCCGGGCAGGGTCACGGCGTCCCTGTGAAG
>SFPH01000153.1 GCA_004552115.1 Bacteroidales bacterium | reverse complement strand
CATTTTGCGTATTGCCGATGAGCCGGCGCCTTTCAGCTCAGGGGCTTTTATCACTTCGATGCCTATTTCCATCCCGTGGCGCCAATAGTCGTCAAACCCCGATTGACGGTCGCTGCCAAACTTGTGGTTGTGGAATGGAGTGTGACGTCCACCTTCCTCTTTCTTGAGGACGTAGATCTGAGCGGAGAAGTCAGTGTGAGGAGTGATTGAGCCTGGCTTGGCAACAACCTCGCCCCTCTTGACATCCTTCTTGTCGATACCACGGAGGAGGAGACCTACGTTGTCACCAGCCTCACCCTGATCGAGGAGCTTGCGGAACATCTCGACACCGGTAACGGTAGTTGACCTAGGAGCGTCACCGAAACCTACGAGCTCAACAGGATCGTTAACGTGGATAGTACCAGTCTCGATACGGCCGGTAACAACGGTACCGCGGCCGGTGATTGAGAAGATGTCCTCGATAGGCATGAGGAATGGCTTCTCGTTCTCGCGAACTGGAATCGGAATGTATGAGTCAACAGCATTCATAAGGTCCATAACCTTGTCTTCCCACTCTTTCTCTCCGTTGAGTGCACCGAGAGCAGAGCCGCGGATGATAGGGCAATCCTCATCGAAATCATAGAATCCGAGAAGGTCGCGAACCTCCATCTCAACGAGGTCAAGCATCTCAGGATCGTCAACGAGGTCAACCTTGTTAAGGAAAACGACGATCTTAGGAACGTTAACCTGCTTTGCAAGGAGGATGTGCTCACGGGTCTGAGGCATAGGACCGTCAGTAGCAGCACAAACGAGGATAGCACCATCCATCTGGGCAGCACCGGTAACCATGTTCTTCACGTAGTCAGCGTGGCCTGGGCAGTCAACGTGCGCATAGTGACGTGTCTCGGTCTCGTACTCGATGTGTGAAGAGTTGATGGTGATACCACGCTCCTTCTCCTCAGGAGCATTGTCGATCTGGTCGAAAGACTTGATCTCCTCGCTACCGAAACCTCTCTCGTGGAGTACCTTTGAGATGGCTGCGGTCAGAGTAGTCTTACCGTGGTCAACGTGGCCGATAGTACCGATGTTGACATGCGGTTTGGTTCTTACAAATGTTTCTTTTGCCATAATATTATGTTTTTAATATGTTATTGCTGTATAAACACATTTAGAGCCGGTGATGGGATTTGAACTCATGACCTCATCCTTACCAAGGATGCGCTCTACCCCTGAGCTACACCGGCGACCTGTTGATGGAGCGGAAAACGAGGTTCGAACTCGCGACCCTCAGCTTGGAAGGCTGATGCTCTACCAACTGAGCTACTTCCGCGATTATGGTGGGAGAAGATGGATTCGAACCACCGAAGGCATAAGCCAGCAGATTTACAGTCTGCCCCATTTGGCCACTCTGGTATTCTCCCGTTGTAGGCTGCACTCCTTGCGGAGACGCACCTTAAAATTTCTTACAAAGAACTTCTGAGCCGATGGAGGGAGTCGAACCCACGACCCCGAGATTACAAATCACGTGCTCTGGCCAACTGAGCTACATCGGCAGCTGTTGCCCTACGTTTCCGAAGGGATTGCAAAGATAGGCATTAATTCTGATTCTCCAAAATTTTTTGACTTTTTTCTGCAAAATTCAACATTTCCCTCATTTTCGCACTTATTCCGGCCGCGTCAAGACCACATTCCGAACGCTGGGAAGACTGCTTGTCCTGCCTGATGTATTCGTCCGGTATGCCGAGGCCGCGAAGATTGACCTTATGCCCGGACGAGGCCATATACTCGGCCACCGCTCCGAAAAGTCCGCCGGCCAGGGAACCATCCTCGACCGTGAGGACATTGCCCGTCGCCGCAGCCTCCTCAAGAATTGACCTGTCAATCGGCTTTATATACCTTATATCATAGACAGAAGGGCTGACACCGCTTTCCTTCTCTATCATTGCCGCCGCCTCGAGCGCCGGCGAAGCCATAGGGCCAGCGGTTATCACGGCGAATCTTCCGTCCCCTTCACGGAGGCATTCTCCCCTGCCGGGCTCCAGGACGGAATACTCCGCATTCCTCCAGTCCACCCCCTCGCCGCAACCTCTCGGATAACGTATGATGAACGGGCCGCCTTCGTATCGGGACGCAGTGTACATCAGGCATTTGAGTTCTGTCTCATTGCGCGGGGCCGACACGACGGCATTCGGGACCGGCCTGTAAGCCGCCATGTCCAGGCAGCCGTGATGGGTGGCCCCGTCCTCCCCTACCAGTCCGGCCCTGTCGAAGCAGAGCACGACCGGAAGATTCTGCATCGCCACATCGTGTATGATCTGGTCATATGCCCTCTGGGAGAATGAAGAATAGATGTTGCAGAACGGCTTCATGCCACCTGCGGCAAGTCCTGCGGAGAAAGTCACGGCGTGCTCTTCCTCGATGCCGACATCGAAGAAACGCTCCGGAATCTCCCTCGCCAGAATGTTCATTCCGCAGCCTGTGGACATCGCAGGGGTAATGCCGACAATGCGCTCATCCTTCCGGGCAAGGTCCAGGAGCACCTCCCCGAACACGTCCTGATATCTGTCGGCCTTGCGGTCCCCGGCAATCCTCTCGCCCGTGACAGGGTTGAACCTGCCCGGCGCATGCCAGACCACAGGGTCATTCTCGGCAGGAGCATAGCCCTTGCCCTTTTTCGTGATGGTGTGCAGGATTCTCGGCCCCTTGATGTCCCTGAGCCTGCGCAGGGCGTCGAGAACCGCATCGATGTCATTTCCGTCAATAGGTCCGAAGTATCTGAAACCGAGGGACTCGAAGAAGGCTCCGTGATAGCCGTTCAGAATGGAGGACTTTGTGCCGCGGACCATTTTCTGCATCTTTTCCCTGAAACGGCCCTCCCCGATGCTGTTCCATATCTTGTCCTTGAGACGCAGATATCTCGGGTCCGTCGTCAGTTTCAGCAGGTGGTTGTGGATGCCGCCGATATTCTTGTCAATCGATATATTGTTGTCATTCAATATGATGAGAATGTCACTGCGGCTCGCTCCGGCATTGTTGAGTCCCTCCAGGGCAAGGCCTCCGGTCAGAGCACCGTCCCCTATCACGGCAATGGACTTGTCATTGCGACCCTGAAGCCTGGCAGCATAGGAATAGCCGAGGGCGGCTGAAATGGATGTGGAAGAATGACCTGCCCCGAAAGCGTCATACCGGCTCTCGGATATCTTCGGGAAGCCGCTCAGCCCGTCCCTCATCCTGTTGTTGCGGAATGCCTCACGCCTGCCGGTCAATATCTTGTGGGCATAGGCCTGATGCCCCACGTCAAAGACAATCTTGTCCTCGGGGGTATTGAAAACGTAATGAAGCCCGACAATCAGTTCCACGGCGCCCAGGCTTGAACCGAGATGTCCGGGATTGTTCGAGCAGCATTCTATTATATACCGGCGGATCTCCTCGCAAAGTCCCGCCAGCTGTTCCGGCTCAAGAAGCCGGAGGTCAGTCTGCCAAATGTACAAATATACAAAACCAAATCCAAAATCTTGCGATTTTGTCAATATTTCAATAAATTGCAGGGATTTTGCGTGACAATCAAAACTAACAGCAATATGACAAAGGCTCAAAGATTAATGAATGACAGCGCGATAGCCCGCTGGTCAGTGCTCGTCCTGATAGCGCTGATGATGTTCTTCGGCTATATGTTCGTGGACGTCATGTCCCCGCTCAAGACAATGATAGGCATCATCCTCGACAAGATGGGCGTGAGATTCACCGGCCTCCTCTCCGCATCCCTGATGGTGGGCGGAGCCGCCATAAAGTATATCGGCATCAGCGACGCATTCCAGACCTCGGCTCTCTGCGGCTGGCTTGACAGCTGGTGGGTGGCCCTTCCTGGAAGCGCAAAGATGGCCTGCCTCGGATTCATGATCTTCGGCTGCGGCTGCGAAATGGCCGGAACAACCGTGTCCAAGGCCATCGCAAAATGGTTCAAGGGCAAGGAAATGGCTCTCGCAATGGGTCTCGAGATGGCAATCGCCAGACTCGGCGTGTTCGCAGTAATGTGGATCTCACCTATGATCGCAGGCAAGTTCGACGGCTCCGTTGTGGCCCCTGTAGGCTTCTGCACTGCCCTCCTCGTGGTAGGTCTCCTCTTCTTCCTCATCTTCACATTCATGGACAGGAAGTTCGACTCCCAGCTCATGGAGGCCGGCCTGATGACAACGGAGAAATCCCCGGAGGACGAGTTCCACCTCAGCGACCTCGGCAAGATTTTCTCCAGCAAGATGTTCTGGATTGTGGCCCTGCTCTGCGTGCTCTACTACAGCGCCATCTTCCCGTTCCAGAGATATGCTCCGAACTATCTTGAGGTTACCCTCAATGTGGATGCCGAGACAGCTTCAAGACTCTTCAGCTGCTTCCCTATTCTCGCAATGGCCCTCACTCCTTTCCTCGGAGCCTTCCTGGACTTCAAGGGCAAGGGTGCCTCAATGCTCATGCTCGGAGCCATCATAATGATTGTGTGCCACCTGAGTTTTGCATTCATTCTCCCGGCATTCCCGAGCAAGGTCCTCGCCCTCATCCTCATCGTGACTCTGGGCGTATCCTTCTCCCTCGTGCCTGCGGCTCTCTGGCCATCAGTGCCGAAGATCATTGACGAGAAGATTCTCGGCTCGGCCTACTGCCTCATCTTCTGGGTACAGAACATCGGTCTCTGCCTCGTGCCTCTCCTTATCGGAATGGTTCTCGAAGGCACGGGAGGATACACTGCGCCTATGATCATCTTCTCTTCATTCGGCGTTCTCGCATTCATCCTCACCTTCCTCCTCAAAATAGAGGACAAGAGGAAGGGTTACAAACTCGAGGAACCTAACGTTGCAAAGAAAGATGAATAAACGGAAAACGGCGGCATCGGTATCGTGCTGGGCGGCCCTGGCCTGCCTTGTCGTGCCGATGTTCGCATCGTATTTCTTCGATGACATGTTCTCATCCCTCTCCCAGCTGTTCCGCAACCCGGAGCTCCTGGAACTGGGATGGGATTCTGCCGATTACGGCTTCTATGCGGGCGGATATTCATTCCTCTGCGTGTGGGGAGGCCTCATTGTCTGCGGAATGCTGCTGGACAAGTGGGGCGTGAGGGTGACAGGCTCCATCTTCGTGGGAATGATGACGGCCGGGGCTGCCCTCGTCACCTTCGCGATCACCTCCGGAATGGCTCCGAAAACCTCATTGACAGTGGCCTATGCGGGCTGCATGCTCTTCGGGCTGGGCAGCGAGATTGCCGGAGTCGGAGTAACCAGGTCCATAGCCAAATGGTTCAAGGGCAGGAACATGGCATTCGCAATGGGGCTCCAGCTGGCCATAGCCCGCCTGGGAACCGCCCTGGCCCTGATTCTTTCGCCGATGCTGGTGAAGGCCAAGGCCGAAGGGGAAATCTACACCCTTCTCGAGACAGCCAAGCCTGCATTCTTCGGACTGGCATTGCTCCTGCTCGGCACCGTTCTCTGGGCCGTGTTCGTGATGATGGACGCAAGATTCGACGCACAGAACGGCCTCACGGACAGGAAGGAGAGGAAAGAGGAGGACGAATTCAAATTCTCCGACATATTCAAGGTGCTGTCCAACAAGCACTTCATAATGTCGGCCCTGCTCTGCGTCTTCTTCTACTGCAGCATCAT
>SFPH01000152.1 GCA_004552115.1 Bacteroidales bacterium | reverse complement strand
GTCATCTCGATGTCGCACACATCTCCGAAAGGCCTGTAAACCACTGTGAGACATGTGTACCCTTCTGCTTCGGCAATATCCATCGACACCGCCTTGAGAACGATTGACTTATTCTCCACAACAGGAATGATGCCTTCTTCCTCCAGCATGTCCTCAAACCCGCTCTGGAACTTATCAATAAAGTCGTCATACTTGTCCCCATGCGCCCTTTTACACTTTTCGAAATCCGGGACAAGGGCAAAAATGGAATCATAGTCGTACTTGCCGCTCTCCATCAGATCCTTGATCCAGCAGAAGAATTTTTCTCCAGCAATACGCGCAAGTTCAAGGTTGAAGTTGGTCTCATCCTCATCTTTCAGGTAAACCTCCCTCTCAATGTCATCACGGTCGCCCTTTGGAATCATATCCGTATTCATGAGAAAAGGAAATCCCCATGTTGCGCTGGTCGGAAGGTAGCAATAGAGATTAGCGTTCTCTATGGGCAACAACTTGCGCCCATCCTTGCGGCAGGCGAAGGAGACCTTTGTACGCTCGAAATCCTTGTATTTCTCCGGAATACGGCTCTTGCCGGTATCGATGTCTTTATTGACAAGTGCCTGGAACTCCTCATTGATGCTTTCCTCATAATCGGACACCAGCCACTTCGCCTCATCTATCACACAATCCCTCTCAAGAACACCATTGATATAGACCTTGACGGAGCGGATATTCGGGATGAACAAGATTAAGTTCGAGTCGTCGAAAACGTCTCTGAACAATGCCTCATAGTTCTTCCTTCCGGAGTGCAAAATGGCGGGATTGTCTGGCCTAAGAGCAATCTTTACTCGATACTTCTTGTCGGCCGCATTGAAAATTGATGCGATTTCCGGCTCCACCTCATCTTCAGCAGTCCATACCGGGAGAATAGGCCAAGGAGCCTCAAGACGCTTGATTTTGCGGGCTTTCTTGTCGAAACGGAACGAATAATCACCGGTCTTGATATAGACATAGTGATTGTTCAGGAAGACCGTCTTGAAACCGATGCCCTTATAACCGATGGTCTTGATATTGGCTGTCTTTTCCTTTTCATTGATACCGCAGATACCAGATATGTTCCTCACGTTGAAGTAATCGCCGGAGTGCATGAACACCAGATATTTGTCGGTGATATGGAACTCAACGTCCACAGGAACACCTTCAACAGGATAGTCATTGGCATTTTGCAGCAACTCATATATGAATGTAGATTCCTTAGCACTAAGCTGCTTGCTCAATGTATCCAGAAAGTTGGCTGAAGACTCAAAATTTTTTGACTTATCGTTATATCTATCGGCAAATAACTGGTCGATAAACCATTGAGGTCTAATTGGCTGAGGCTGAAAATGGAAATCGATATAAATCTCGTATGGATTATCAGGATTATTCCCAGACAATCTCCAATTGAAAAGGTAGTAGTTCTCCGGAGTAATCCCCTTTATCTCGCCATTAAAAGGTATTGAGATGGGGTTCTTTTCTGGATCATTAGGATAGTAAGGGATTTTTGCAAAATTTGGCTTCCTGATATCATCAACTGTTGAAAGATTCTTTGTTTCATCAAAGTGATAATAGCCGATAAAATTACATCCCGACACACCCCAAATCTCGAACAACTCCTTCTCAGCTGAAGAGTGAACAGTTTTTCCCTGTTCAGCTCTCGTTTGATTAGCAATTCTATTATTTGAAATGACTGGACCTCGGTAATATGTCTTCTTTTGGCGAACAAACACTACAGGGGGAGTAATGCTAACGTCTCGAAAAACATCAAAAAGACCAAACTGTTCGATGTAGTCAACAAATTTTCCTTTATAGTACTGTTTGTAATTGAAACCACTATCGGACAATTCTTTTCCAAAAGATGCCAATGCAACCCAACCATTGCCAAGGCTATCTATTTCTTTCTTTGGCAATTTATTATAAATAGCTAATAGTCTGTCTTTTATATCATTAACAGCCCCTTGAGTCATATTAAGAATGTGTTATACTGATTTAACCTTGCTTTGAGTCACAAAGATAGCATTATATATTGGTAATTCGTAAACACGAACTCAATTACTATACATCCTCAATTCCGCAAACTGCCAAGAGTTTTTGCGTAAAAGTGTGATTTCTTAGCCATTTTGCCTTTCGCATCGGTCGTCGGAGCGGCTTCTTGGAGTCCAGGGCGCCGATTTTTGTTCCCAAGCAGAACTCCAGATTGCGAAGATGACCCTATAATGTACAGCGAAGCAGCCTCTTGAGCGATTCAAAGGCGGATTCCGTAATGTATCTCAACGTCTGATACTATAAGATGAGGTAGACTTGAATGTATCTCAACGTCTGATACTATAAGATGAGGTAGACTTGTTGACGTGAATAAATGTTGAGCACCTCCTGTCTGCCGGAGCGGATCCATTTGGCTGGGGCGCAGACGAAGCGGTGGATGAAGCGCTTGAGGCGGCTGGTGATGTCAAGACCCTTGACGGCAGAACCTATGGTCTGTAGGATGTACAGATAGAAGTTCTTTAGCATAGCAGTGACCAGGAGGAAGACTGTGTTCTCCTTGAGGTATGAGAATGGGAGATGTGCCCACCCGAAGTCGTTGTTTTGGCAGTCGAAGTTGCGCTCTGACGCACCTCGCTGGTTGTAGTAGAAGATGATGTTCTTCTCGGAGTTGCTCCAGTCATTGGTGAGTATGCTGCGATAAACGTATTCCGTTCCGAATAGGCCTTCAGACTCGGCATTGGGGTCCTCGTCACTGATTTTCGTCCGTTGGACGACAAGACGGAGGTTCTCGTCAGGAAGGAAGCCGTCGAAGCGGAAGGAGGCAACGCCACAGTCCATTTCGCCGATGCGTACCTCCTCCCAGTCCTTGTGCTCCATGAACTCGGTATGTCTTGACCGACAACTACTTGCACGAAGATAGAAGTGTTCGCAATGGTCTTTGACATAATCGACTATAGCCTCGGAGTATGTCTCGAGCCTGCCTATGATGCGGCGCAGTGTGTCCTCCTGATGGAACTTGACATTCGTATTGGCATCGCGGTTCTCGATGCCTACGATGAGACCTCCAACTGTGGCTACGCCGGGAAAGTAGCCGTCAGCTTTCTTGTACGAGTATTTCGCATCCTTCTTGCCTGCCTGAATGAATTGGTGGTCGAAGTCAAGGTCGATGCAGTCTCCTGGATTGAGTTGACACGTGACTTTGAGAAGTTTGAGCAGCAGGGAGTTGAGCCTGTTGGCGATGTTGAATGAATATGAGACCTTGTCGGTGTTCTCGTAGGTTATGTTGTCGCAGCTGAGCTTGCGGAGAGTCCTCTCGATTGTGTCTGAACTCGCAATTCGGATTCCATCGTGACCATGCCAGAAGGACTCATCCATCACGTCCTCAATGCAGTCGCCGCCGCAGAGGTAGCTTGCAAAGAGTGAGGCAAACACGTCGCCGTAGCTGAACGCCTTGGGATCGCAGCTGCGAGAGCCGAGGAAGGAATCGATAGTTTTGCGGATTCCGGAGCGGTTAAACTGGTTGAAAATTGAATAAAGTCCTCCAAAAGGAGTGATATTGTCAGATTTTAGTTGTATCTTCGCCATGTCAGTGATAACTTATTATCTAATTTAGGTGAAATCACAGACATACGCAAGCCCTTGTAAGGGTTTCTTTATCAAGGGCTTGCTATTTTTTTAAGCAATCCGCTTTGCGGAATTAAGGTACATGATAAATCACATTTCGACAACTAAATAGACAGAATATTACTAAAACCTTCCATTGAATCAAAAAGAATTCAATTTCCAACAAGATTATTTAGAATATATTATACCTTTGCATCAGGTTCCCTGTTCTGTGGAACCCCTTGCTTTATTATGCGTCCCAAGACGCATACTCCCCGGGACTTCTCTGCCCGGGGAGTTCCATTTCTATCGGATGTACTCAGTCATCCTGTAATATGCCTCTTCCAAACTTATCAGCTGCATACTGTCATAACAATTCTGATATTCCTGCAGATGGATTGATGCAGACTCGGCAGAAAGGGAGCCGTCCCTGTTTTCCGTCAACACAATCCGTACTGTCGAGCACGGAAAAGATCTGTTCCGGTATGCCCTTTCGACATCAATGGAAACGATATCCATAAAGACCGTCACATAACGGGAATCGGAGCTGAACGAAAAGGCAGTGACCTTGAGCCTGTCGAGAATCCCTCTCGTTGTCAATGGCCAGGCCATAAGAAGCAGGCGGCGGCCAATCTTGCCGCACCTGCGCTCAAGTTCGATGCGGGTAACCGGTTCCCGGAGGCCGTCCTCACGCGGGCGGCCTGCATTCTTTGTATTCATAGGCTTCTGGATTTTGATTTCTGGGGTTCATATTCAAGCACATCGAAACGGCTGCGGCTCTTGACCGGTTCCTTCTCGGAAAGGATTTCAATGTCAGGGATGATTTCCTTCATCTTGAGGTCCTTGCTGAGTTCCTGGCCGATGCCGATTGTCTTTTCGATGAGTTCCGCTGCATAAGCTGCCTCGGACACGGCTCCAGTGATGACGCCGGGGTCATTCCCGATTGCTTCAGTCCAGTTCTTGAGATACTGGAGGTTGTCCTCCTTGATGCTTGTAGTTATCCCAGTCATCGAGGAGAGGATGGCACTTCCGAGTTCGGCCACCAGTTCCTCCCTGGCATAGCTCTCCGTTCCGAACAATCCGCTCATGTCGCGGTCCAGACGCTCCTTGGTTCCTGTGGAATGAACCATTTCATGACTTAGGGTCCCGTAGAAATCCCGCTGGTCAGGAAAGTTTTCCTTCCTTGGGACTACAATCTTGTCTTCAGCCGGACTGTAGAAGGCACTGTTGCCGTCATTCTGGATGATGGGACAGAGCCACGTCTGGTTCTCAAGTGCTTTGTCGAATGCTTCGCTGCTGCAGCGCACCTTGGTCTCGATGACGGTCTTCACCTTATCCTCAAGAGCCTTCCACTGTTCCGGGCGTTCAGTCCTGAAATTGGTCTGGCCGATATTGAAGACATTGTTGTAGCTGAGCATATACTTGCGTTTCCAGTTCTGCTGTTCATCTGCCGGAAGATTGAGATACTCCTGGGTGCTGATGCGCTTCCTATCCTTCTCGTACCAGTCTTTGAACCACACTACCGGAAAGCTCTTCTCCCCTTTCGTGACACATACCCCGAGTTTGTTGGCCTGGTTCCAGGTCATGAAGAAAGGAATCTCCCAGCCTTTGTAGTCGCACAGGAAGGAGAGAAGCAGCCTGTTGCTCCTTGTGTATTGGCGGCCCGAGATATTCCACGCACTTGTCACATTGGAGGAAATCCAGGGCTTCCTCCAGCCGTTGGGATCTATCTCATCGAACTTCGCGATGAACAGGTCGGCATAGCGCTGGGCCACTTCTCTTGCATCTGCCATATCAGCGGCTCCTCCCTTTCTTCTTTCCGTTGTCCTCGCCCTGTTTCTCCCCGAGAGTTTCCATCTTCTTCAGGGCTTCCTTCTCCGCCTTCTGCGCCTCCTTCAGCCATTCCGGATGGGTAAAGTCGTTCTTGCGGGTCCACGCACTGAACTGCACACAGGCATCGAACTTCTGTCCGTCAGTTCTTGTCATACCCTTCAGGTAGACCGCCTCTCCCTTCAGGTATTTTGACATCTGCTCATTGTCAAGCCTGACTCCTGCGACCATTCCGTCTTTCGGTCCGGTCACGCTCTCCGCCGGCATACTGACGAGCCTGTTGGTTTCCCTGTTCAGGCTGACGAAATACTGCTTGCTGCCGTCCTTGCTCGGAACAAGACTGCCGGCGTGGCCGGTTTCAGCAAGGTTCTTGACCTGATCCCTCGTCAGTTCTACACCGAAGAGGTAGAGTTTTGAATTCTCGGTAATCGGTTCCCCGACTCCCTGCAGTTCCAGCTTGACCGAACCGTCCTTTGCCTTGTAGCAGCGTATTGCTGCCTGACCCTCCACGGAGAGACCCTCATCCTTGCGGTAGAAGTTCATCGGAGGAGTGTACCTGCCGGCCATCAGCCGTTGCATAGCCTCATGATTGGCTTCCAGCATCTTCTGCTGAATGCCCCACCCTGCCAGCTTCTGCCAGGGGATTTCGTTTGCTTCAAGTTTTGCCATATTCGTATGTTGTTTGAGTGTAGTCACAATCCCCTGCCGAGCGAACGGTGAGGCAGGTCACTGCCTTTGATTGCCTGGCTCAAGTATTCATTCAGGTCATTGTTCCGGCAGTAGGTTGGAGACATGTCCGTCACCTTCGCTTCCCCACACCGTTCCCGGATGAACTCCAGACACTGTCTTCCAGCATCGTCATTATCCAGCCAGCATTCGATACGGCTGTGTCTATTCAGGAAGCCGATGGCATCCCCGACGTTTACGGTTGAATTCAACACAACGCAGTCACAGTCCGGTTTGCGGACTCCCCTCATTGTCAAAAGCGACAGGTAATCCATGAAGCCTTCAAACACCATCACCTTGCCTTTTCCCGCATCCGGATGGACGCGGCAGAATTCCCTGTCCTTCCAGACTTCCCCGACAACAGGGCTGTCCCTGACTATGGTTGAAATGTTGTTGACATTGGTGCCCTTGAAGAAACTGTTGCGCAGAACATATCCGTCCTTGTCATTGTGGAATCCTATGGCGAACATATGTTTGCCGGATGCGCCTATTCTGAAGTCCACTTCATCACACCAGATGTTTGCAAGATCCGGATTGATTCCTCGCCCCCTCAGATAGTTGCGGAGTGCCCGGTTCGTAATCATATTCAGGGAACTGATGATTTCTATACCGGGCTTCTTTTCGCTTTCCTTCTTGACCGTCCTTGGTGGTTCGTAGCTCTCACAGAGGCCTCCGCAGATGTCGATGATCTTCTCTGCCGCCTCCTTGTTGTTATTCAGGCCGAACATCAGGCGGACAAGTTCTATGTTGCCGCCACCGGCCCGTCTGCCGTCAGGAAGGATGCTGCCGTAGTCGCACCACATGTTACGACGTTCGTCGACGTGCATCGACGGGGTCCTGTCCTCACGGAAAGGGGCCTTGTACATATACCCTTTGTGGGTCATGTCGCATCCGAGTTTGGCCATGATCGTGAGGATTGAATACTCGCTTCTGACTCTGTCAAAATCCATTTCGTCGGTTTTTCGTAAAAATTGCAGGACCTATGAATTATTTCTTTATATTTGCACTATGAATTATTTCTTTATATTTGCATAGGTTTATTTGACAAAGTTTGAGAGTTATTTCCTCAAAACAAAAATTCGTTAGTTTTTAATTCGACGAAAAATGGATGAAAAGCAGAAACGGCAGCGGCCGATGGTCAATGCCGCGACTATCGAGAAGTGCAAGACCCTGAAGTTCCTCGGAAACTTCCTCAATGCTACCGGGGCAAAACGCGAGGACCTGACGGCACATATGGGCATCACCACCGCAGCTTTCGGGCGCTGGTTCAGCGTCGATGACATACGGTATTCGAACCTCGTCAAGATATATGACTACTTCGGATACGACGTGAAGATGGTGTTCACCTATGCCGCCGACAAGGCACCGTCAAGGGCGATGGCATATGCAATCCTGAATATGCTGGACCCCACGAAGAAGCTCCGCCAAATCGAGCGGCACGAATATGCTGCGGCACAATTCGTGGCAGAACTGAAAGAGATGGTCA
>SFPH01000151.1 GCA_004552115.1 Bacteroidales bacterium | reverse complement strand
CAACTCCGAAAACAGTCATGAAAAAGCGCTTTTTATACCTCAGAATATTACGAGCCGTTACTTTGGCGGTAAAGCCCATACGGTTCCAGAGCGCCGGGATGTGTTCAAGAAAGACGCGCTTTCCTGCTTTCGGAGCGCGTGGACGCATCAGAGAAGCCGGACGCTCACGAAGCTGTGACAGTGCTGCCGCAAGCGTTGCCGCGGCGGTACATGCCACAGCAATCGGCGTGATAATGGCAAAATAGTTCCACCTGAACGGTGTAAGAGTTGCCGGGATGTCATAAAGCATTGAATATGCCCCGGCAATAACTGCGGGAAGTGTCTTGAATCCTACAATTGCACAAACAAACTCCTTTTGAACCCTTCATGAGGTGGTGGAGAGAGAGGCAACATGATTGTGTAGAAGAATAGTCAGCGCGGAGACGCGCTTGCCTCAAAGGAAAATTCAATAAAATCGGATATAAACCTTGCAGATGTCAGTTTTTTTGAGTACCTTTGCCCTCGGATTCGGTGGAAAAATGTAACAAGCAAGCCAATTATTCGGTAGAAAAATGTAATATATAACGAAAATATGCACATGCGTTGGAGGGATATGTGGGTGAAATACTGCGGGTGGGAGTGAACTACGAAAAAAAGACCAAAATACATGAGTGTGCAATAGAACGCATTCATAAAAATGGACCCCTAAAAACGAAAAATGGACCCCTAAAAAACGCAAAGGTAACCGAGCGAAGGAAGCTGATAGAAATATTGGTGCAAACGAATATCCGTATTTCCAAAGAGGTATTGGCAGAGCAGCTTCGCAAGCTCGTAGCGGGTAGATGGCTCGAGGAAAGGAACGTTGTCGAAGAAATTCCTGATGAGAGGATATACGAAACTCGGGTTCTTGCGGCTGCCGGCGCCTGCAACTGCCTTTTCATAAGAGGAAAGCAGGTTGTCCTTTGCACGCTGGAGCTCCGGCTCGGTCACACCGTATCTCTTGACCTTCTCAACTTCATAGAGGAAGGCCTTGATGGCCTCGACATCCTGTCCGTTCTTGAAGGACACGTTTCCGAAAAGGGCGTCACAGGTCTCGATGAGGCGGCCGCTGCCAAGCGCGGCAGTGGCGAACGGAGCACCCGGCTTGGAAGTGATGTCATTGAATCTCTCTGACATTACCATTTCGAAAAGGTCGTTCACAAGATTGAGGAAGAAGACCTGATCGGTGTTATTGTAGATCTCAGGAATGGAAGGACGTCTCCAGAGGAACTGGCATTCATTCTCTGCGAGTTCGGCGTCGGTGATGATACCCACTACAGGTTCCTCGTTGTCGGCAATCACGATAGGCTCCATCTCCTTAGGGTCAACCGGAGCCGGGATGTCGGCGAAGAGGGCCTTGATCTTGGCCTCGATCTGATCCACGTCGATGTCTCCGACCACGATGACGGCCTGCTTGTCAGGACGGTACCAGGTCTGATAGAAGTCCACGAGGGTTTCCGGCTTGAAGGTCTTGAGGTTCTCCTCGCTGCCTATGATGTTGGTAACAGCATATTTGGTGTCACCGTAATAATAAGGCAGACTCTGCTCGAAAAGTCTCCAGTTGGCGTTGTTGCGCGTCCTCTTCTCTTCGAGAATCACACCCCTCTCGGCATCGATCTCCTCAGGTTCGTTGAGAACGAAGTGGGAGTAGTCGTGCATCACGAGAAGACAGGTGTCGATGATGCCCTCGCGTATGACGGGAATGTTGTTAAGCATATACTGGGTTGTCTCCACTCCGGTCGAGGCGTTGATGTTGCCGCCGAAGGAGGCGCCTATGCTCTGGAGATATTCGAGCATCTGCTTGCCCGGAAGGTTCTTAAGTCCGTTGAAGCACATGTGCTCGAGGAAGTGGGCGAGGCCGTCCTGGCCAGGACCCTCGTTGAGGGCACCTGCGTTCGTGGCGAGGTAGAACTCGCACCTCTGTGCAGGTTTGTCGTTGTGTCTGATGTAATAAGTGAGGCCGTTTTCGAGTTTGCCAACCCTTACGGCAGGATCGTTCGGCAGGGGATTCTGTGCCGAAAGCGACAGTGCAGCAAACATAGTCGCTGCAATCAAAAAGAATCTTTTCATTACTTATATGAATATTAATATCGTTTCACTGCACTATAAGACGCAGGAAATGATGTTTCACTACAGGATTTCCGCAATTTTTTCATTTTTCTCTCTGTGCGGCCAGCCAGCGGTCGAGGGTCTGCTCGAAATACTGGCGTGCATAGGCGAACTTGTCTTTGCCTTTGCCTATATACTTCTCGGCATTGAAGCCCCAGCCGTGTCCGCCCGTAGGGAATATGTGCATTTCAGCCGGCACCTTGTTGCGGAGCAGGGCCTGATAGTACATAATGCTGTTCTCGGCCGGAACCGTCTTGTCATCCTGACAGAGCACGAGATAGGTAGGCGGAGTGTTTGCAGTCACGTCATTGTGAATGGAGAAGACCTCGAGCAGTTCCTTCCATTCCTTCTGGGCCTTGAGAAAATCGTCCACTTTCCTGTCCCTGTTCTCCCAGACTGCATCCTTGCCGGTGAGGTTGACCCTCGTTCCGTTGTGGGTGAGTGGACGGTCCATCGTTATCACAGGATAGACGAGCACGGAGAAGTCCGGGCGCGTGATTTCGTCAGTGAAGAGATTCGATGCACTGGCAGCCAGGTGTCCTCCGGCCGAGAAGCCCATTATTCCTATCTGGTCCACCTTCCATTCGGCGGCGTGGGCGCGACAGTAGCGGAACGCGTTCTGCACGTCATTGAGAGGCACTGCCCAGTGTCCGTTCGGCATTCTGTACTTGACCACGCATACGGTGATGCCTCTCTGAAGCAGCCATTCGGCCACATATACGCCTTCGTTGAAGCTGGAAACATATTTGTATCCGCCGCCCGGGCAGACTACGACCATCTGGCCGTTGGCTTTCTTCGGGAAATAGAGGTCGAAACGGGCCTCGTCGCCTATGTTGCCGAGATTGCCGCTGTCGGTGAGAGTTTCATCTCCGCTCAGGCCGTTGGACTCGATAGGGCCTCCGGCTTCCGGAAGGCCGACATTGACGCTCTGCCCCTGGGGATAGAGCCTGATGGTCTGGGATGGTCTGAGTTTTGTGTTAGGCTGCTGAGCATTCAGTGAGAATGAAAAGGCCGCGATGCAGAGCAGGGCCAGGATTGCTGTTCTTTTCATACCTGTACCGGATTTGGGATTGGTCTAAATGTTATCGGATTTGGGATTGTCAAAGTCTGGATTATCCAAAAAAAGCGGACACGAAGTCCGCTTGCAGTCAAGTGCTGTAACTTACTCTGCAGGTTCGATTGCTCCCATAGGGCAAGCGTCTGCGCAAGTTCCGCAGTCGATGCAAACGTTAGGATCAATCTTGTAGATGTCGCCCTCGGAGATGGCTCCGGTAGGGCACTCACCCTGGCAGGTACCGCAAGCTACGCAGTTGTCAGTAATTTTGCGCATAGTTATGAAACGTAAAAATTCACTGATTGCGTGGTCCGCAATTGGATTGGCGATGTTGAGCCTCCTCCCTGTTTCCTGCAAAAAAGAGTCAGAGAAAAGCAATGGCCCTTATTACAATGCCAAACACATCACCGACGAAAACAAAGTCGCGATGATTCACTCTCTCAAGGATCTGGATGGCACAGGACGCCTGTTCGAGATCAATTACGACGTAGATTACAAATTGGATCAAGTATTGGCGTCAAATATTGGCGGAACACAAGCACTGTTCGAATATATCGCGTATCTGCTGTATGATGACCTTGGCTCAAAAGTTCCTGAAGTCAAGTATGGCGCAGGATGCAGTGCATTCGCAGTGGACGAGAAGGCAGGCAAGGACCGGCTGATGGGGCGCAATTACGACTTCAGGCACTTCGCTTCGGACGGGGAAACCTTGCTTCCGACTTCCGCAATTCTTGTGCGCACCGCTCCGAAAGGCGGCAAGAAATCCATATCTATGGTTGACGGAATCAATTTGGGATATGGCAAAGGTTTCCTGTATGACGAGAATACCGACCTTTCACTGCTGATGGGTTTGCCATATGCGGCCCTGGACGGTATCAACGAAGACGGTTTCGCCATAGGAGTGCTGGCTTTGAGAGAGAAACCTACGGTTCAGAG
>SFPH01000150.1 GCA_004552115.1 Bacteroidales bacterium | reverse complement strand
GCATCGAGGCTGCCGCTATGTAAATCCCCCTGCCTTTCACGCCTTTTCGCACTCTATCAAAGTATGGCCGAAGCCCAACGAATCCTGCATTGACTTGATCCTCAAGCCCGAACGGTCAATCATCGACTCGAGATCCGGGGTAAAGAAGAGTTTGCTGTTGCCATTGGCCATGGCAGTGAAGTACACGCTGGTCTGTGCAAGGTCAAACGAAGCCGTATCGAAAGTCTGACGGTCCCAGAGATTCTCCATTATAAAGACTCTGGCGCCTGGTTTCAATGTCGCCGCAACCCTCTTCAGGATGCTCACGACCTGCTCTTCAGAGAAACAATCCAGGAACTGGCTCATCCAGACTACATCAAAGCCGCCGGGAATGACGGTCGATTCATCCAGGAGATTGGCGGGATGGCCGCTGATCCTTCCGGAGCCCTTCCGGCCTTCTATATTTTCCATCAGAAGACCTATCTGCTGGGGCAGGTCCATGACGGTAACCTTCACATTTTCATTTTCTCCGACACATTTCAGAGCAAATCTTCCGGTGTTGCCTCCGATGTCGAGAATGGATGCAGGAGAGGTTGCGAACACTGACGGGATGGCCTGCTCAAAGGAATTGTCAGAGTAGAAATGGTCGAAGCCGAACCAGGCGGACTGGACTTCAGGCTCAAGCGAGGACAGTCCCTCGTAGATGGTAGGCCAGTCTCCCAGTTCCTTCAGTCCTGCCGGCCGTCCCTCCCTGATGGCCTCGTCAAGATGGTACATTCCCTTGTAATTGACATAATGGTTGAAGTCAATGTCAGCCTTGACCATTGCGTCATTCTCCAGGAACCATCCTATTTTCGAAATGGTATAGCGGCCGTCATTGTAAAATACCGTACCGGCGGTGAGGGAAGACTCCAGAAGGACCTTGACTCCGTAAAGGGAAATGCCGGACCTTTCGGCGATCTCCTCTGCAGAAAGGCCTTGCGGCTCCTGCCTGCCGGCTTCAATCAGAAGCTTGAAAATGCCGTATTTCACCATCAGGCGGCTGACCTGGAACACTATGGGTGCGAAGGCTATGGCGTGCGCCGCCCTCTGAGCTTCCAACGCTCTCATTTTCACTCCATTATACTTGGAATCCATATTATCTTTGCTTAAATCCCCAAAAATCGTAATAATTGTACCACTGCTCCGGATGGCGAAGAATCTCCTCCGAGAGCACCGATGCGAACTGCTCCAGCACAGCCTGTTCAGGGCGCGGCCCTTCCTTGCTGCGCTGAGGTATGTCGGCCTTCACGAAACGGAACCTGTAGCACCTGCCCTTCTCCCTCACGGCAAAGTAGAAATACACCGGTGCCTTCATCCTGGATGATATGAGGAAGGGACCGGAAGGGAACTTCACATCCCTTCCCAGGAGGGTGGTCCCGAGGAGCTTGTCCTCATTGAGATATCTGTCCCCGAGGAAGGAGACTGCCTCTCCCCTGTCCAGGGCCTCCGTTATCATGAAGACGTGGGCAATATTGTCCTTGTTCACAGGTATTATCTTGAATGACTTGCCGTACTCGCTGTTCTTCTCCAGGACTTCCTTTATGTCGGCGCTTTCATTGTCGAACATCACAATGTTCAGAATCGCTCCGAAGTCACGGAAGAACGGTTCTCCAGCCGCCCAGTTGCCGAAATGTGCCCCGATTGTGACTATCCCAGTCCTGCTGCGGAAGGCTTCGGACACCGGATCTGCCCCATCGAATTCAAACTTGAACCTGTCTTCCATGCCGGAAGAAATGGCGACCTTGTCGATGATAGACTGTCCGAAAGCGAAATAGTTCCTGTAAAAGAACGGAGACGGCCATAGTGCAATATTCTCCTGGCATATCTCCAGATTTCGGCGGTGGAACGGGGAGCGGCCGGTATATAATACAACGAAACAAGGCTGAGAAGCGCATACGCCGCCCCCAGCCCTAGATTCCGCAGCAGGAAGATGAAGATCATGTATCCGGTCTTCCCTCCCCTGGACCTGCCCTTCCACTCAGAAGCCATTATTTTCCGGCCATACGTGATTCAACAAAGTCGTAGAAGTCGGCAAATGACTTGATTCCGCGGAAATCCTCCTTCTTCATCACGAAGCCGAAATGCTTCTCGACCAGTACCACAACATCCACAATGTCAAGGCTGTCAAGGTCCAGAACCTCCATCATGGGAGCATCCGGAAGCATGTCCTCCTTCGGCGTCTCGAACTCCTCGGACAATGCTTCATTGACTTTCTCTATAAGTTCTTCCCTAGTCATTCAGTAAAAATTTTAGCGAATTGCAAATATAATAATATCAGTCGGTTCCGACAAATGTCAATCCAGTACCGGAAGGCTGAGGAAGGAGCCTCCGGCCTCGATGCCGACCGTAACGGGCAGATAGTCCGCAGCAGCGGCAGCATACTGATTCTCCAGATAGGTCTGCGGATTGAAGGCAATGAGAGGGAACCAGCTGGCCTGCACCTGGACCATCAGCCTGTGCCCGGGCAGGAAATAATGGTCGATGTCAGGCATCGTGAACGCCACCCGGAGTTTCTTCCCGTCCTTTGCAGGAACCGGTGAGCCGAAGCCCTTCCTGTAGCGGAGAGGCATCACATCCCCTCTCACAAGCATCTGTACGCCATCCGGCCTGACATCTATCAGTTTGACCACAATGTCCCCGTCAAGCTTTCGCCCGTCCCCTGAGGACAATGTCAATGTGAGATTCACATCAATGCCGCCGGCAACATGGACAGTATCCTTCAGCTCCCTGCCCCAATAGGTCAGCACATCATCCCTCGCTGACGCAAACCGCTGGTCTGCAGTCATATAACCCTTGTTTCTGGAACTGGAGACAATGTCCATATAAGGAACAGGATTCCGCGGATCGGAGACGAATGAGCGGCTTCCCTTTCTGATTTCTCCAGACGGTCTTTCACCGGTAATGCAGGAGAGATCCAGGGAATCGGCTGATGTCAGAGCCAGCTTCCGGTATCTTACCCCGGCAGGCGGCCATTGGGAATATTCTTTCCAGGAGGCTGCGCCATTGAGGCTTCTCACAGTCTCCGCTGACGGCAGCACATTGACCCCGGCAGGAGGATTTCCCTTGCCCTCAAGGTAATGGCGGAAAAACGGATATTCCACATTGTCAAGATAATATGATGCAGAGCCTTCTCCGAACCAGGAGCCGGCAAGCGCGGCATATGACCCCCCCGTGATACCAAGGACCGGCTGCAAGATAGGTCTCCGTGTCCGGGGAGAGCTTCCTGAGCATCCTGTAAGTCCTGAATGCCCCGTAGCAGTCCTCAGCATCATAGAAGCCCCCGACAACAAGCATTGCAGGGCTCACGTTCCGCATCCTCACACTCGGGTCCCTGTCCTTCCAGAAGTCATCATAATCAGGATGTTCCATCATCCGGGACCAGAATTTCAGGCTGTCCCCGAAAAAGGCATTGAGTTCGGAAATCGGCCTCCCCCTGAAATATGTGTAGAGGTCCTCCTTCGTGCTGAAAAGAGCCGGAAGCCCCTTGGCTGAAGGGCCTCTGCGTTCACGGTACATCGAGGAGCCGAACCTGTAGGCATCTGCCAGGCAGAGGGCTCCGTTGTGATGGGCATCGTCGCCCATAAACCAGTCAGTGACAGGAGCCTGAGGAGAAACAGCCTTGATGGCCGGATGGCCCGACAATGCGGCCAGAGTGGCGTAGAAGCCCGGATAGGAAACTCCCTTGACTCCCACACGCCCATTGTTTTCGGTATTGGCAAGCAGCCACTCGACAGTATCGTATGAGTCCGTGGCATCATCGGAAACCGCCGGGTCCGAAGAGACAGGCCTTATGTTCTCGTAGTCCCCCTCGCTCAGATATCTGCCCCTGACATTCTGCAATACAATGATATATTTATCCGCAGCATAGTTCAGGAACTCATCCCTGATGCCCCCTGAATAAGGTTTGCGGATTCCATCAGCCGTCCCGTACGGCTTGAGCGAATACGGGGTGCGGAACATGATCACCGGGGCAGGTTCTTCCCGGCCGACAGGTTCATACACAGCAGTGTAGAGCGAGACGCCGTCCCTCATCGGGACCATCACCTCACGCTTGGTATAATTGGCACCCAGCCATTCCGGATCAGCCTTCTCCCAGTCCTGCGCAGGCAAGGCCAAATGACAGAACAAGGCTGAGCATATGAATGCCAGCCTCATTGAAAACTTATTGTTCATCGGGGTCAATACTATGTTCACGGTTTAGCGGACGCATCTGACGGTGGCACAGAAACCAGTCTTGTGGGCCGCACCGAGCATGAGGTCAGGCTTCTCCACGTATATCATCCTGTACAGTCCGAAAGACTCCCCATCGACATCTTCATCTTCCGCAGTCCAGTATACAGCGTAATTGAAATCATCGCGGCCGTCCACCCCGGCGGATGAAGTCGTGCAGTAACCCGTAGGTATTGCGGAAAAGCCGGTGCTGTTGGTGATTTTCACTGCCGGCCAGTACTCCCACATCCTGTTGGAATTGAAATAGGCGTTGACCATGAGGTTGCCGGCTATGCCGAGATAGTTCCCATCGCCCTCACCCTTGTATCCGGCCTGGGCAGCAAGTGACGCCCAGTCATCTGAAGCAGGCAGACGCCAGCCCTCAGGACAGGCAACCTGAGCCTCCTCCCAGTCATAATATCTGCCGTACACGTCATCCAGGGCATCGCAGCCTTCGAAAGACACTCCGGAGCCGGCATAGGCCAGGTTCCTCACAAACCAGTCCAGGTCCCCTATCTCCCTGTAATAATATCTCTTGCCGTCCCTGGCATCCACAATGGATGACATCGTCGGAGCGACCTCATCCCCGGTGACAGAGCCGTCGAATCCCGGCTTCGCAATGACGACATTGTATGCTGCGGAAGTGGTATAATACCCCGTCGCAAAGGCCACGCAGGTAACCGTCATGGTGCAGACGGTGTCCGGAACCTCGAAGGAGAACTTTCCGGTAACGGAAGCAGGATCCCCAAGATACCTCGTGGTATCCTTGTAGTCGCGGATCGGAGTTACAGTCCAGTAATATCCGATGTCCACAGTATCCTTGGACATTCCCCTCGGCTCCACCTCAATCTCATCACCGGGATTCACGTATGCCGGTATTGTGAAATCAAGTACGCCGGTGAATGACAGTGACGTGGTCGTCTTCTCATCATCTTTCTTGCAGGAAGCCGCCGAGAAAATGAAAATCGCAGCAGCAGCCAGAAGCATCGTCTTTCTAAAATCCATTGCGCTAAAATTATTCAGTCCAAAATGGGACATTCAAATTACAAATATCGGTAATTTTCAGCAAAAACCCGTACATTTGTGCAAATACTTTGCCGCAGGCGAGTGAATATCCCAAGTCATGAGAAGTTTTTTCAAATCGGCATGCCTGCTGGCCGCCATCATTGCCGCGGCTGCATCATGTTCAGAAAGAGACAGATACATTGCGATTACCGGTTACGCCCAGGGCGGAACTTATTCGGTAAAGATGAACCTGAACGGCTCCAGGGGCCCGGTAGGCAAGAGTCCCGAAGCCATCCGGAACGGCATTGACTCCATACTGAATGCCATCGACACCACATTGTCGGGATACAACAAAGGTTCAGTACTCAGCCGTTTCAATGCCGGCGAAACCGTCTTCGCGGACGGGATGTTCCGCGAAATGTACGGCAAGGCCTACAGCTATTACGAGGAAACCGGCGGGGCCCTGGACGTCGCCTCGGGACCGCTTTTCAATATCTGGGGCTTCGGATTCACAAGGGATTCCCTGCCTTCCGGCGATGCCGTGGCGGCGACACTGGCCTCCTGCGGGATGAAGAGGCTCAGGAATGCCATCCCGGAGGGATTGTTTTCCGGGAATGACCTCCTTCTTGAACCGGGACCGCTTCCTGTATTGAATTTCAATGCCATAGCCCAGGGATACAGCTGCGACAAGGTGGCGTCCTACCTTCACGGGATGGGTGTGAAGGATATGCTGGTGGACATAGGTGAGATTTACTGCGAGGGAGTCAACCCTGCCGGGAAGCCCTGGAAAATCGGCATCGACCGCCCCGTGGACGGGAACAACAGCCCCGGAGCCGACCTGGACGGAGTCTGGGAGTCCGGCGGAAAGGCCTGCGGCATAGTCACGTCCGGCAACTACAGGAAGTTCTATGTCAGGGACGGGCGCAAATACTCCCACACCATTGACCCGAGGACAGGCTGGCCTGTGGAGCACAATCTCCTCAGCGCCACCATCGTAGCGCCCAATGCCACGGATGCGGATGCTTACGCCACCTACTGTATGGTAATCGGAATGGAGGCAGCCCGGGAATTCATTCTCAGCAATGCCGGAAGAATCGGGGGCTACCTCATATATTCTGATGAAAACGGAGAAATGCAGGAATGGGCATCCCCCGGCTTCTCTATCGTAAGTCAGTGATTATCCACGACTTCTGAGCCTTGGACATATCGAAGGAGAAATCACTTCCAGGGACTTTGTCCGACCAGGACATGGACTTGAAGGTGAACTCCAGCATTGTACCGTCTTCCATCGTCGCCCTTGACTTGGAGAGGATTGGCAACCCTGCTTCACGGCGAAACCAGATGGCAAGGTCAGCGATTCCGAGAGCACCGGAAACCGGGTCGAGGGACACCTTCTCGAGGTCTGATTCCCTGACTGATGACTTCACCTTGAAATGAGTGTCCAGTGAGGAAAGGATGATGGCCGGGTCAGCTGCGGCAATCCCGGCTTCGAAGTCTTCCACAGCCTCAACCACCATCTCCCCGGCGGCGCGGTCCAGCGTCCACCTGGTCTTCCCGTCGCACCAGATCTCCAGCCCGTCCCCGTTCATGAAGAAGGAGTC
>SFPH01000149.1 GCA_004552115.1 Bacteroidales bacterium | reverse complement strand
CAGAAAAGTCCTTCATCTCTCTTATATGAGAAGGACGAAGTGATGAGCGATCTCGAGGACAGGATTGCGGAACTGCTGGCAAAGGAGATCGGCACCGGCAACAGGACGGTGAACATTGACCTGGTCCAGAAAATCACCGAGCAGCTGGGGATGCCAGACGGGGTCAAGGAGCCTGAAGACACAGCCGGAGACGGAGGTTCAGAGGGAGGACAGCAGGCCGGAGCCGGGGCAAGCGGCAGCGATGACAAGGCAGACAACACGACTCCGCCGAAGAAGAAAATGTACAGGGACATTGACGAGAAGGCCATAGGCGGCGTCTGCTCAGGCCTTGCGGCATACTTTGACATTGACGTAGTCCTCGTCAGACTCATTGCGGTAGCGGCCCTCATTATGGGTACGGCGGGATTCTGGATTTACATTATCCTCATGATAGTCATCCCGAAGGCGGAGACTCCGGTACAGAAATGCGAGATGTACGGCCTCCCGATGACAGCAGAAAACCTCGCACGATTCTCGACAAAAAAGTAAATTATGGAAAACAATTCTGAAAATATCCGTTCTCAGATGAGAAAAGGCGTGCTGGAATACTGCATTCTCTGCATATTGGCACGCAAGGAGGCATATGCCTCGGCAATTATCGAAGAGCTCAAGGCAGCGAATATGATAGTGGTGGAAGGCACTCTCTACCCGCTTCTGATAAGGGAGAAGAATCAGGGCTACCTGACTTACAGATGGGAGGAGTCGCCTCAGGGCCCGCCTCGCAAATATTATGTAATAACGGAGAAGGGCAAGGCCCTGCTGCAGGAAATGGACGCTGCCTGGAACGAAATAGTAACCACGATTGAAACCTTGAAGAAATGAACCAGGTCGAGAAAAACAGCATAGGCGGCTATGCCTTCACATTGGAGACAACGGCTGCGGAAAAGATAGACAAGTATCTTGGTGAGCTCAAGGAGTTCTACTCCGGAATCGAGAGCGGGAACGAGATTATGGAGGGCATCGAGGAGAGAATGGCTGAGCTTCTGGTGGAGAAATGCGGGGAGAACGGGATTGTGACGGAGTCCATTGCCAATGCTGTCATCAATGTCCTCGGGAAGCCGGAGGAAATCGAATCTGAATCGGCTGAGGAAAAGGAGAATGCCCGGGCAGAGGAGCCTGTGAGCCGGAAAAAGAAGATTTACCGTGATCTGGACGGTGGCAAGATTCTCGGCGTCTGCAGCGGTCTGGCGGCCTATTTCAACATGGATGTGGTGGCTGTCCGCACACTGTTCGTCGTGTTCACAGTTGTTCTGTGGATGGCTCACATAAGATGTTTCCCGACATCGGAATTCACTCTGCCTCTGGTCATATACCTCCTTGCGGGATTCATTATCCCTCCGGCCAGGACTGTTGGAGAAAAGCACAGGATGAAGGGCGAAGGGAATACGGTACAGGATATCCAGAAGACTGTTCAGGAGTCGATTGACAAAGCCTCAGGGACAATCAGGGATATGGGCAACTCCGAGGCGGCCAGAAGCGCCGGAAACCTGATAACGAAGACAATGGGAGTAATAATGCTGCTGATCGGATTCGCAGGCCTGTTCGCCGGAAGCCTGGCATTGTTCTGGAGCAATGTTTTAGGGATTTCAACGTGGACCGGACCTGTAATGGCCGAGTTCATGGGCAGTTTGCCAGGTGTTTATGCCGTCTATGATACAGTCTGGGTGAAGGGATTGATTATTGCTGCGATGGCATTGCCTTTCGTCTGGTTCATCTACACCGGGCTACTGTGTCTGATAGAATTCAAGGCTCCGAAATGGCATCCCGGTCTGTTAATCTTCATCGTCTGGCTCCTGACTCTGATAATGCTGTCCGTAACGGGCCTGATGGGATGCATCCCGATATTGCTGAATTCCTGAAGAATATGAGCGTTTGCTTCAAATTCCAATGAAAAATCCATATTTTCCTGAAAATTTATTAGCAATTTGTTAAAATAAAGCGATTTTTATTCCTACCGTGAATATTTGGCACGAAAATGGCAAATAAACGATATAGAAGACATAAATCATAAGCTAGTTTAATTCATATTGAATAATCGAACAGCAGCCAGTCGTGAAGACCAGCTGCTGTTATTCTTTTGGGATTCTACAGGTCAATCCGGAATGGCGTGAATGGTCAATCCGGGAATGACGGCAGGTCCGTGTTACTCCTCAGGAGCGAACATAGGGTCCCAGGCAGGGAGGCGGACAGGCTCCTGTTTCAATATTTCGAGAACATCGGAAGGGACGTATTTCTTCTCGGCCACCAGACGGAACATATACTCGTTGAACCACTCGTCGGTCATTATCAAATGGCCCTTGTAGCCGCTTTCGTCTCCCCAGCTGTTTTCAACCATCCACTTGAGAGGCTTGTCGTCACGGATGTCCACAGCCATCAATGTCATCGCATGGGATGAGCCGCTGGCGTGAGTCATCACCCTCTGCCTCTTGTCCATGTTCAGGTCAATGCCGAAGAGTGAGGCGTAGTCATAATTGGCAATATCGAGGACACCCTTCTTGGAATTCAGGAACTTGGCCACGTCGCAGGAGAAATACATCGCCCGGCCATCCCGGATGGAAGATATTGCAATTTCCTTGATACGGTCAACAGGGAGATTGACATAGAGCCAGTTGTGCCCATCATAGACGTGGCGGTCATAGTCGATTTCATAGACCTTGTAATATTCCCTGGTCGGGTCGTTCATCAGCATGACATAATTGTCATTCAGAGGCTCACCGATGAATTTCTGATAGAATGACTGAGGAGTGTAGGTCTCACGGCTCACGAGATTGTCCTTGGAGTCATACATCGCCCACTCGAACTCTGCCGGAGGAACTCCAAGGCACAGTGCCAGAATCCGGTAAACATCCTTGAGCACGTCTTCCTTGATCTGCTGGAGGTTCTGGTCGAGGGCGGCATCTGCCTTGGCTGAAGCCTTCGCCGATCTGCCCTTCAACGAGGCCTTGGCTTCATCATTGAACTCCCTGATTTTCAATCCGCCCTGCCTGAGGACATTCTTTATCTGGGCAGACATCTGGGATGTATTGTTGCTGCTGTATGTCTCAGGCATTACTTCAGACGGAACAAGGCCATATTTCAGTATGAGGTCGGAAACTCCGGTAAACTGGCCACCGTCACCTATAGGGTTGGAGAAGAGCCAGTCCACCTGCCTGTCTTCAAACGGAAGATCCTTTGTGTCAATGACTCCCTGCAGGAAGAGATTGGATTTCTCGAGCTGGTCATAGAAGAAGACATAGTTCTGTGAAAATGAGAATGATCCAAGGTCATATTTCTCTATCATCGCTGCCCTTAGCACATTGAGGCCTGTGAAAAGCCAGCAGCGGCCTGAAGATTTCTGGTCAGTGATGCCCTTGGTCTTCACCCTGTCGGAAAAATGAGTGTCGATCATTGCGGCATTTTCGGCATTTGTCGCTAAAATGTTGATGGAATTGCCTGCAAGGGCATTGCGCAACGCCTTATCGGAAGGTGTGTCGGTATATCCCTGACTTATGCGGCCTAGCATTTCCGGGCTTATGCCGCCTTGCTGGGCTGTTGCGATTATTGCCATTCCGAGGGCAATGATGGTAAGTATTGTTCTTTTCATATCAGTGTATTGTTGTTTGATGCAAAGGTACAAGTAATCTTGAAATTATAAAAA
>SFPH01000148.1 GCA_004552115.1 Bacteroidales bacterium | reverse complement strand
CCGTCCAGCATTGCGCAGATGGCAGTGCCGCTGAGCCCCTCCTCGTGCATCGGGATCAGCATTTCGGAAGGGTTGGTCACCTCCCGCAGCCCGGTCCCGGTCATCTCGAACACGGCCAGCTCGGAAGTGGAGCCGAAACGGTTCTTTATGCTGCGGAGAAGGCGGTAGGAGCCCTTGTTGTCCCCCTCGAACTGAAGGACCACGTCCACGATGTGCTCCAGAATCTTCGGTCCGGCAATGTAGCCGTCCTTGGTGATGTGCCCGATGAGGATGACCGGGATGCCGGTGCACTTGGCGAAATGGAGAAGCATCGCCGTGACCTCCCTGATCTGGGTAACCGAGCCGGCGGATGATTCGACATTGGCCGAAAACATCGTCTGGACCGAATCCACCACCATGAGGTCAGGCTTGAGGGCATCGGCCTGGGCAATGATGTTGCTTATGTCCGTCTCGCTGAAAATGAAGCAGTTGGAATCGTCGCCGCCAAGCCTGTCAGCCCGCATCTTGACCTGTCTGGCGCTTTCCTCTCCTGAGACATAAAGGGTCTTGAGACCCGGGGAATGAAGGGGAATCTGGAGCGAAAGGGTGGATTTTCCGATACCCGGCTCGCCTCCTATGAGGACGAGGGAGCCTCTGACAATGCCGCCGCCGAGAAGCCTGTCAACTTCCCCGAGACCTACCGAGATCCTGGCTTCCGAAGAAGAATCTATATCCTTGAGATGGACCGGCCGTCTTCCCAGGTCTCCCTGGACAGTCCTTGAGGATGGCTGCCTGCCCGTTGCCACAGTCTGCTCCACCATCGTATTCCACTCCCCGCAGGCGGGACAGCGTCCCATCCACTTCGGGCTCTCATTGCCGCAACTCGTGCAGAACCATACTTTCTTCTCCTTCGCTGATGCCATAGTTCAATGTTTTTCCAAAGATACAAAAAAGGGAATCCTAAAGCAATGAGTTGCCTGAGGGTTCCTAAACAAAAAAAGCAGCATCTTGAGTCTCCTCAAGGTACCGCATTCCCAAAAATGAATAACCGCTATGATTATTCAGCGCAAGCAGCGCAGCTGTCAGCACAAGCGGCGCAGCTGTCGGCACAAGCAGCACAGCTGTCAGCGCAAGCAGCGCAGCTGTCAGCCTTTGTCTCTACTGCAGCCTCTTCAGCAGCAGCCTCAGAAGACTTCTTGCAGCAGTTTCCGCAAGATGCAGCAGCAACCATAACAGCAACTACTGCGAAAGACATAAATACCTTTTTCATGGTCTGTACACTAAAAAACTGATTAAACATACGTTCGAGCGGCAAAAGTACATAGTTTTTTAGAATATGCAAAGAAATTTTTGATTTATCTTGCATAAAACGTAAAACATTCATTATTAAATCTTTTTAAGTGGATGAATATGTGGCATCGCCGCTGAATGAATGCATTTCGGGCGACCCTTCTTACAATCTGTAAGCGGAGTCGCCCGAACAAGAGGAAGCGGATTGTGACTATTTCACGTCTATTCTCACGGATGCGGTATAGAGACGCCTCGGGTCCCCGAACAGGGCGCAGCTGTTCACGACATCCTCAAGACGCCTGGAAAGACGGCCTCTCCAGACGCGCCTGCCGTTCAGATTCACCGTCACCTTGCTGTCCAGGTCAAGCAGCTCGTCGCTGAGATATATGGTCACGGAACCTCCCTTGGCAGGGTAATATGACTTGTCAAACTTCATCTCGATGCCATAGACAGGGTCAGTCTGCGTAGTAGTGTATTCGACATCATTGACATTGATATTCACCACATTGCCCTCAATTGTCATTTCGTAATGGCGGCGACGGCCGCTCTCAAGTTCCGGCTCCTCAACGGCAAGGTTGTAGAAGCAGTCTCGCTTGTTGCCGTCCATCTCGAAGTTCTCCCAATTCACATATTTAGGATACGGATTGCGCACGAAATCCTTGAGCCACGGGGTCGTGTTGAAATAGCCGACGGAATGGTGGTCGGCGCCCGGTACGACCTCGATGTTGTGGACATAGTATCCCGGATGCTCCTTCTCAAAGCGGTCGAACTCATCCCTGGTGTACCCGGTGAGGATGTCCCTGTAGAACATCTTGTCCTCAGAGCCTGTACGGAATGAGAATGCGATGTTGGCGCAGTTCTCCACAGGAGCGTTCTTCAGAGGCTCACCTCCCGCAATAGGACCCGCACCTGCCAGATAATCAGCATAATAGGATGCAAGACGCTGGCTGCCGTATGCTCCCTCGGAGATGCCGATGAAGAAGAGTCTGTCCGGGTCAATCTCGCCCGAGAGCACCCCGAGACGGATGAATTTCTCCCACGCATACTGCTTGCCTTTCTGCCACCAGCGGTAGTATGAACCGGTATTCGGAATTTTCGGGACAAAGAATGCGGAGGAGTCCTGGAACTGGGATGAGAGTATGAGGCCGTTCTGCCACTCCCTGTCCGGATTGCCGGAGCCGTGGAGGTAGATGAATGTCCTGTAGCCGTTCTCCGATGCCGGGCCCCTCGAACACCAGTAGTAAGGCATCTTCGCATCCGGTTCAAGCTCGGCAGGGATGTTCCAGAGTCCCGATCCGTCCCAGCTCATAGGGATGAGGGGCTGGAGCTTCTCTTCGCTGAAATTCTCATTTGCGGCCTTCCAGTATGCCCAGACATCTGCCCTCACGGCTTCAGTCTCGGATTTGGTGAACTTGCGGGAGGAAACGTATCCTGTCCTGCCGCCTGCCAGACGGGCGGAGAAAAAGTCCTCCGGATTATCTCCAGGCCCTCCGGAAAGGCTTACTGATGATGCGCAGGCTGCTCCTGCTGCAATAACGAGCATCGCTGCCGATGCAATTGACCTTAATACTGTTCTGTCCATATGGTGTTTATCTTGTAGTACGCGGAAGTCGGAAAAGTTCCATATCGTGTATTTCTCCATTGTCTATGCGGAATCTCAATGCGGTCCGCTCGATATGCCAGCCCTGATTGCCGCAGGCTCCGGGATTGATGTGGAGAAGATTGCTGCTCTTGTCATTCTGCACGAGCAATATGTGGGAATGCCCGCAGACGAAGATGTCGGGCCTGTACCGGTCGATGAGGGCCAATGCCTTCAGGTCATAGTGGCCGGGCCGGCCTCCGATATGCTTCAGAAGGATTTTCCGCCCTTCGCACTCGAAGCATCTGTACTCCGGATAGACCCGGCGGATATCCTGGCCGTCACAGTTGCCGTGCACGGCCATCAGCGGCTTGAAGGCAGCTATCGAGTCAGCGAACTCAAGCCCGCCTCCGAAGTCCCCGGCGTGCCAAAGCTGGTCGACCGGAGATAGAAACTCCCTGATTTCGGGGCTGAATACCCCGTGTGTATCTGAAATGACACCTATCAGCATAATCAAATATTGTTATAGTAAGCTGCAAAGACCGCCGCAAGGGCCGCTGTCTCGGTGCGGAGACGGGATTCTCCCAAATGGACGGGAATGAAGCCCGCCTCTATCGCAAGCCTTACCTCTTCCCTGGAAAAATCTCCTTCCGGACCTATCAGGACAATGTACTCCCGCCTCCTCGAAGCAGCAGGCAATCATCTTCAATGCTGGAGAATCCGCCACAGAAGCAATGAACTCCTTGACTGTCAGCGGTTCCGCAATCTCAGGCACAGCCGCCTTGAGGGATTGCTTGGCAGCCGAAAGCACTATTCTGCGCAGCCTTTCCGTCTTGAGCACCTTCCTCTCGGAATGTTCTCCTATGACCGGGACAAACCTGTCAGCACCGACCTCGGTGGCCTTTTCCACAAACCATTCGTATCTGTCGATGTTCTTGGTCGGGCAGACAGCCATCTCCAGCCTGTAGGGATGAGAGCCCCATCCCGGATTGGCCTTTTCAATCCTGGCGACTGCGGCCTTCGGGGAAGCCTGGGAGAGAACGCATTCGTACATTGTGCCGGCGCCGTCAATGACGCAGACATTGTCCCCCTCCCTGTGTCTCAGCACCCTGACGCAATGCGCCGACTCCTCTTCTCCGAGAAGGCAGAGCCCCGCCTCTATCCTGTCTGTCCAGAAAATCTCCATATCAGCTCCTTATTATGCAGATCTGCCCGTCAATGCCGACCTTGATTATCTGCGATGCCTTGCCTGTGGAATTCTTCTCTTCGGCAGGGTCCACGATATGGTCCACGGCCGACCTTATCGGCTCCGGGATGTCGGCGAACTTCTTCGGAGACGGCTCTCCGGAAATATTTGCAGAAGTGGATACAATCGGGCGTCCAAGCTTGTGTATCAATACCTTGCAGAAATCCATATCCGGTATTCTCATTGCCACGCTGCCGTCTTCCGCAACCACATTCCATGCGAGGAAACTTGCCGGCAATGGCTTCCGGGTAGATGATAGTCATCGGGCTGTCATTGACCTCAACCAGCTGTATGGCCATGTCCGGAATCTCCCTGACATACCTGCATATCATATCCAGGTCGGAGGCGAGAAGGACTAGCGCCTTGCTGTCGGCACGTTTCTTCATTTCATAGACCCGGGCCACGGCCTTAGGGTTGGTGGCATCGCAGCCGATTCCCCAGATCGTGTCCGTAGGATAGAGTATCACACCTCCGGCGCGGAGGACTTCAAGGGCCTTTGCAACGGCCCCGTCATTGACATTTCCCATTTCTTTATTTCATATTGATCACGGCTTCGACCGGATAATGGTCGGAGTATTTCTTTTGTTCAACTTTATGTGAGACTGCATCGTAAATGTCGGGGAAGAGCACATAGTCAATCCTGAGAAACGGCTTGAGACGGGAATATGTGGCTCCGCTGCCGCTGCCGGCCTCCTCGAATGAATCCTTCCGCCCCCTGCAGAGACGGTAATAGGTGTAGGACATCGGAGTGTCGTTGAAATCTCCGGCCACAATCGCCCCGACAGGACAGCTGTCAATGCTCTCCATCACCTGCTCGACCTGCTCCGGCCTCCGGATTATGGAGCGCTTCATCTTGTCCTCGGTCTCCCTCACGGTCTTCTTGTAATCCGCTTCCATGGATTCGGCCAGGCGGGAGAGGGAGATTCCGTAACTCTGGAAATGGCAGTTGTAAACCCTCAGCACATCTCCGCCCACCTCATGGTCTGTATAGAATGCAAGGTTGGCGCTGTTCTCGAACGATATGCGGCCTTTGTTCCGGACAGGGGTCCTGCTCAGGGTGACATTGCCGGAACAGTATCCGGGGCCCTCGTTCACGAAATAATTGATCCTGTAACCCTTCATTGTCCTGTCGAGATACAATGTCATGGCCTCGACGCTCTCGCTCTGGAACTCCTGAAGGCAGATGATGTCGGCATCCCTGGACTTCAGATATTCCATCACCGAGTCCCTGCATTCCTTCCACGAGGAGAAGCTCTCATCCTGAGAAAGGGAGAACCTTCCTACATTGTATGTGATAATCCGCAGATCCCTCTCATCCTCAGACACTGTCCCGGATGCCGGACGGTAATATTTCCCGATTATGAAAACCGACGGGAGAATGGCGACGAGGGGAATGATGAAGGCTCGGGAGCGGCGGAACAGGGCCCAGACAAGGAGGACGAGATTGACCGTCAGAATCGGGGCATAGAGGAGGCCGAAAAGCGTCATGAACCAGGCTTTGGCAGGATTGACATAGCTCGACAGCGATGTGATTCCGAAGAAGATTCCGTGTTTCTTTCCTTTCTTCCTCATTGTTTTCCCGTTTTTCCTTCCCATCGTCTGCGGGATCAGTAATAGAGTTTGCCGCGTTTGCGCCACCAGAGTATGAGCAGCCAGCCGAAGAGCATTCCTCCCAGATGTGCGAAGTGGGCGACACCGTCAGCCGTGCCCGTGACTCCCGTGAGAAGTTCAATGCCGGCGAAAATCAGCACGAACCACTTGGCCTTCAATGATACCGGCGGGAATATCAGGGTCAGTATGGAATTCGGATAGAACATCGCATAGCCTATAAGCACGCCGTAGATCGCGCCTGATGCTCCAAGCACGGGGGTTCTGAGAAGGTCGTAGTAGGATGACATTGCCGCAGGCGTTCCTGATGAGAGGTAAACGCTGGCCTGAATCCATTCCACCCCGGTATGCAGGGCGGCGGCCCCGAGGCCGGTGACAAAATAGAATATCAGGAATCTCTTCGTGCCCAGAGCCCTCTCCAGCACAGTTCCGAATATGAAGAATGTGTACATGTTGAAGAACACGTGCCAGAAGCCGCCGTGCATGAACATGTGGGTCAGAATCTGCCAGGGCCTGAAAAGAGGCGAGGACGGATAGAACATCGCGAAGTTCCTCACCATGAAATCCTCATTGATGAGAGTGGCGACGAACAGAAGCAGGTTTATGATTATGATATGCCTGGTGGCCGGCGGAAGCATCTGGAGGAAGCCGCCGCGGCCGTTTCCGTAATTGTCGTAATTGTAATATCCCATTATCTTTTCTTTAACTGTCCGCAGGCAGCGGGCAATGTTTTCAAATCATCTTTTCAATGTCGGCTGAGGTGAGCAGTCTCATTGTCCTGCGCCCGCCGGGGGTGAATTCCGGGTTGGAGCTCGAGTACAGGGAATCAATCAGGGAAGACGCTTCCGCCGATGTCTCAATGTCCTTGCATCCGGCCGCAGCCATTCTCGCAAACTTCTCGGCCATAGAGGATTCCATCATTTCCTGAAGGCCTGTCCCGCTCTCCGACAGTATTATCAGGACATCAGCCATCGCGGATTCGACGCTGCTCTGGTCCACCTGGAAACCTTCCGGCATTCCGTTCACGACTATGGTGTCATTGCCGAACGGAGAGATGTCGAAGCCGAGGCTGGAGAGCATCTCCGCATGGTCGTCGAAAATCAGCCTGTTTTCCACTCCCACATTGACCTGAACCGGGAAAAGCGCAGCCTGGCTTACGTGCTCCCCTCCCCTCAATGCGGCGAGGAATCTGTCGTACAGGACTCTTTCCCTGGCCCTCCGGATGCTTGTCAGCACCATTCCCTCCTTTCCTGACGAGACTATGTACTTCCTGTCAATGACGAGCGGAGCGGACGTATCGATGCCGGAGTTCCCGGAAGTTCCCCGGGACTCATCCCGGCTTCCCCCGCCCGCAGGTGCGTCAAACGGGTTGTAATCAGGGTCATAGGACACCGATGGGGCCGGCGCTTCCGGCTGGAAACCGGAGAAATCCTTGCTCAGGACGGGGAGTTCCGGCATGTCTTCCCTGTTGAAGTCAATGCTGGCCCCGAACGAATTGCGGCCTATGGATTCCTTTATGCAGGCGTATATTATCTGGAATATGACATTGTCCTCCTCGAACTTGATCTCAGTCTTGGTAGGATGGATGTTGACATCTATTGAATGCGGGTCGGCTTCCAGGTAGATGAAATAGGAAGGATCTATTGAATGCGGGTCGGCTTCCAGGTAGATGAAATAGGAAGGCGTGGCGCCCGGAGGCAGGAGATTGTCATAGGCGTTCATCACCGCCTTGTGGAAATACGGACTGCGGAAATACCTGCCGTTGACGAAGAAGAACTGGTTCCCGAGGGTTTTCCTCGCCTGGTCGGGACGGCCCACATAGCCCTTCACCCGGACCACGGATGTCTCTGCGGATATGTCCACCACCTGGCTCACGACATTGTTGCCCAGGAGGTCCTGGATTCTGAATTTCAATGATTTGGCAGGTTTCAGCGCATAGATTTCCC
>SFPH01000147.1 GCA_004552115.1 Bacteroidales bacterium | reverse complement strand
GAGTTCTCCACCTCGTTGATGTCTCCGCTCATCCTGGCGATGATGTCACCCTTGCGCTCCTGGGAGAAGAATCCCAGAGGCAGGCTTAGAATCTTGCGGTACATCTCCCTTCTCATATCCCTTACCACGCCGGTTCGGATCGGCACCATCACGGCGGAGGACCCGAAGTAGCAGGCCGTCTTGAAGAATGTCATTATTCCGAGAGCGAGGCAGAGCAGGAGCAGGGTGATTCCTGCGCCCTTTGACGCAATGAGAACTGTGACACCGTAGTATGCGTTGTTGATGAGTATCTCCTTGAAACCGTATTCAGCCGCATCCCAGGGGATGAAGCTGTACTCCGCGGTGTTCATCTTGAACAGGATCTGGAGCATCGGGATGATGAGGGAGAATGAGAAAATGTTGAGTATCGCAGACAATATGTTCAGCACGACCGAGCCGGCCAGGTAATGTCTGTAGGGGGTGACGTATTTTCCGAGTACGCGCCAGAATGCTTTCATTTACTCCAATTTTTATTGATTTCGCAATTTAGTCATAATTCTTGAGAATCTCTTCAATCCAGTGGAAGATGCCGTTCTCGACGAAGACCTTCTGGTCGCAGACCCTGCGGTAGAAGACATCGGTGAACTCCTTGCTTCCGAAATAGTCGAACCCGAGCTCAAGGTCGATGCTGTATCGGCTGTCGCACCAGCTGAGCAGGTCCGCATACTTCTTTCCGACCTTGTCCCTGCCGAGCATGATGATGAAATCCTCCCTGCCCGACTTCAGCCTGCTCGATGTCCCTCCTATCTGATCAATGTTCACCACCATCCTTATCCGGTCGGCAGAGATGACATTCCCGGTGACCGGGTCGATGAGCCTTTCCTTCTCGATCATGTCCCACAATGCCCTTGAGCCCTTCATGCTGCTGCTTTTCGCATCCACTGCGGCGAAGATGACATTGGTGTCGTATGCTCTTCCGAGCAGTCTCATCGCGCTGAACATTTCGGCAATGCTGACCATTGCCACGACTCCGGAGGCATTGCTGTCGGCTCCCGGGTAAAGCTTTCCGTTGAGAGTGCCGAGGCCGTCGTAATGTGCCAATACCAGAACGTAGCTGTCATTCTTCCCCCTCGAATTGCCGGGTATCATTCCTATCATGTTGCGTCCGAACGGACCGTAGAAATGCTTGGTGTACTGGCCGCTGAAGGGGAGGAGGCCAAGCTGCCCGAATCTCCTGGCGATCCAGAATGCAGCCTCCGTGCTTCCCCTTGTGCCGGTGGCCCTGCCCCCGCACAGGGAGTCGGACAGAAACTCCACCTGCCGGTAGAGTTTGTTCTCCCATACGGTATTGTGGGCCTGCTCGCTGCTTATCACGCCAAGCTTCCGGACATCGACCGGAGACTGGGCGGAAGCCGCGCACGCAAGGCACATGAATAATGAAATATTGAGGATTTTTTTAATCATTTCAATCTATGAAGCATAATTATTGCTTATATTTGCAATTCCGAAAAGGACCCCAAATTTAGGAATTCTTGACGAGATTATGAAACCTGCGCTTAAAAATACCCTCTTATCAATCCTTCTTGCCGTAATTCCGGTGATTGCCGAGGCGCAATACGACAGGGATGTGTTCTTCTTCAGGGGAAGACGCGCTCTTGCTGACGGAAAATTCTCGCAGGCGATAGAGAATTTCAACGTGCTCTCGAGAATCGACTCGACAGACCATTGGACGTTCTTCTACAGGGGGATCGCAAAGTACAATCTCGGAGACATCCGGGGAGCGCAGAAGGATTTCAACAATTCGGTCCGGCTCAATCCAGTGTTTACCTCAGGCTATCATTACAAGGCTATAACTGAAAGCAGATCAGGTGATTATGACAAGGCTTTGGAGGATTTGCAGACAGCTATAGATCTCAGGCCGGGCTATGAGGGACTTTATTTCAGCAGGGGAGTGACATATTTCCTTTCCCAGCAGTTCGACAAGGCGGTTTCCGATTTCGACAGATACATAAGGAAGGAGCCGAAGGACCCTTCGGCCTATCTGAACAGGGGAGCCTGCAAGCTGTTCCTGAAAGATACACTGAGTGCCCTGGAGGACTACAACAAGGCCATTTCCCTGGACCGTTTCGAACCGGAGGGCTTCATCCGCAGGGGACGGCTCTACGCCGCCAGGAAGCAGTATCCGGAGGCCATCGCCGACATGAACATGGCGATAGGACTTGACACGGCCAATACTTTCGCCTATTTCAACCGCGCGATAATGTACTATGAGCAGAATGACTACAATTCTGCGATGTCCGATCTGAACAGGGTCCTGGCCGACGAGCCAGGCAATGCCCTGACGCTGTACAACAGGAGTCTCATCAATGCCCAGATAGGCAATCTGGAGGAGGCTCTTCAGGATATGGACAGGGTGATCGGCATCAATCCGGGCAATGTGCTGGCCTATTTCAACCGCGCGTCTGTCTTCATCCAGATGGAGAGGTGGAAGGATGCACTCGAGGATTATGACAAGGCCATCGAACTGTATCCGGACTTCGCCAAGGCCTATATGAACAGGTCCTACGTGGAAAGCATGCTGGGGATGAAGGCCGAGTCGAAGAAGGATTACGACACTGCCAGACGGAAGGTCAGCGAGTACAGGGCCAGGAATGCCGAGGCGGAGGGTTCATTCGCCGACACTACGAAGAAATACAGCTCTCTCCTGAGCCTTGACGCCGAGTTCGCCAAGAAGGATTTCGACAATGAGATGCTCCAGCACAGGGACATTGACGTCAAGCTCAGGCCGCTCTACAGGTTCGTGCTTGCGGATAACAGGGACGATGTCAATTACGCATTGAAGTTCAGATACGAGAATGCCCTGCTGGACAGGATGCTGGCGAATTCTCCGGTGCCCGTAGTCATCACCTCGTCCGACACGCTCAGGCTGAAGTCTCCTGAAAGGACTGCGGACAGGATTCATTCTCTTGGTGACAATGCGGAGGCCGAGTTCCTCAAGGCGCTTTACGACATTTCCTCGAAGCAGTTCAATTCTGCAATGATACATTACGGCAATGCTGTGGAAAATTCCGCCGGAGGCAAGTATGAAGATCTGTACAAGGCATTCTACTATATGAACAGGGCTGTGCTCCGGGCTGACATGATAGAATTCATCTCATCCATCGAGAACAATGTGCAGACCCTCACCATGGATGACCAGGGGACTACCAGGGCCAGGGTCAAGGACCAGGTCAGCATGGGATATGACTATTCCGACGCCGTGGCGGACATGAGGACCGCAGCCGGGATTGTCGGGGACATCCCTTACATCCATTTCAATCTCGGGAACCTCCTGTGCCTCTCATCCTCATTCGTCGAGGCCATAGACAGCTACTCAAGGGCAATCAGCCTCTACCCTTACATGGGTGATGCCTATTTCAACCGGGGACTCGTTCTCATTTACCTGAAGGACAAGGAGAAAGGCTGCATCGACCTCTCCCACGCAGGAGAACTTGGCGTCTCGGACGCATACGGAGTGATCAAGAAATATTGCGAGGAGGTTGAGCAATGATGCGTTTCATGAGTCTTTCGAGCGGCAGTTGCGGGAATTGCTATTATCTTGAAAATGAGCAGGATGGAGTCAGGAATGCGGTCCTCGTGGACGCCGGGGTGAGCCTCAGGCGTCTCAAGCAGATTCTCATGCGCAACGGACTGGACGAGAACTCTTTCAGCGCCATACTCGTCACTCACGACCATATGGACCATATCCGCAGCCTTGCATCCTACTGCAAGAGGCTTTCCAAGCCAGTCTATGCCACGGCGGAGCTGCATTCAGCCCTGGCCGCCCGCAAATTCGGGGAGCCTTGGCTCGGCCGCTGCGTCAGAATTCTGACCGAAGGGGAATGGAACAATGTGGCCGGATTCAGCGTCAAATACTTCGAAGTTCCGCACGATGCGACCCAGACTGTCGGGTACCATATTCTTTCCAATGACCATAAGTTCGTGATAATGACTGATCTGGGCCGGATGACCGAGGAGGCTCTCGCCTATGCTTCCGAGGCAGATACCGTGGTCATAGAGTCCAACTATGACGTGGACATGCTGATGGGTGGACCTTATCCTCATGAACTGAAAATGGGCATCCGGGCCTCAGAAATCTTTTCCTCTGCCATCTGAGCGAGCACAACAATACTCCCGACCTGGCCTGGTCAGCAGTCAGGGCAGCCCTGGACGAAGTCGGGGCCGGCAACCTGAACCTCCGCGCTCTCCCGAGGCAGACTCCTTCACCGATTATGAATCTATAATTTTTATTGATATGAATTGCAAGACGTTGCTGCTGCCGTCAGGGGGAGGTAAAACCGGTAAAGAACATTATCCTGATGATTCCAGACGGGACCTCGACCGCTGTCCTGGCCCTTCAGAGATGGTATTATGAGCATCTTGACCCGCAGGAATGTCAGGCTTCATTGTCCTTTGACCCATATATCTGTGCCCTTGTGCGGAATCATTGTTCCAATTCGCCTATGCCGGAGTCATCGGCATCGATGTCCGCGTTTATGACAGGTCAGCTTGTCCAGGGTCCGAATCTCTGCATATATCCTGCGCCATGCCCTGAGCAGGATCTTGTCAGGGTCAATCCTGACAGTACTTACCAGCCTCTCGCCACCGTGATGGATGCTGCCAGGATTCTTGGCGGCAAATCCATTGGCGCTGTCGTGACTGTGGATGTAACACACGCCACTCCGGCCGGCACGATAGGGCACTCTGTAAGCCGCAATTCCCGCAGAATCATCATTGACCAGCTTGCCTCGGGCAGGATGGACGTGCTTTTCGGAGGCGGATACAAGAGAATGAACGACGGTGTCAAGGCAATTCTCGCAGATAATGGAGTAGAATACATTGAGTCGGATGCCAAGGCCTTCCGTGAATTTGACGGGGACAAGCTCTGGGCCCTCTTCACGAGGGGCGACATGTCCTACGAGATGGTGAGGGACAGTCTTGCCGAGCCATCGCTCGCGGAGATGACTGAGAAGGCAATCAATATGCTTTCAAGGAACAGGAAAGGCTTCTTCCTGATGGTGGAGGGCAGCAAGGTGGATTTCGCGGCTCATTCCAATGACGCTCCCGGCATTCTCTCGGAGTTCGGAGCATTCGACAGGGCCGTGGCCGTTGCTCTTGACTATGCGAGGAAGGATGGCAATACGGCCGTGATTGTCGTTCCGGACCACGGTACTTCCGGCGTCAATATGGGTGACAGAAATTATAAAGATTACACGACCAAGGGATTGGATTCCCTTATGGTGGGTCTCAAGGGCATCAGGATGACGGCGGCCCAGCTTGACCCTCTTCTCAGGAAATGTCCTGCGGACGAAGTTCCGGCGGTTTTCAAGGAGAATATGGGCATCGACATCAACCGTGCCGAATATGACGCCCTGCTTGCGGCCAGGGGAAAATATGAGGACGACTACATGAAAATCGCCTATTCTTACAATCTCCAGCACGAGATTTCCAAGATTATCCAGAAGCATACCCACATCGGTTTCGTTAGCGGCGGCCACACCGGCGAGGATCTCTTCCTTGCTGTCTATAATCCAAACGGGCAGCAGCCTTCAGGCCATCTCGAGGCTTCGGAACTCTGTGAATACATGTGCAGGCTCTCCGGCCTTCCGATGTCCCTTGATGAATTGACTTCCAATATATACGCAAGGCATGAC
>SFPH01000146.1 GCA_004552115.1 Bacteroidales bacterium | reverse complement strand
GGCCTGACTGTCCACGCCGGACGTCCGGAGGCATTCGAGGAGATTCTGGACGATCTCATCGCCCACAACCAGGAGCGTCTCTATTCCAGGACGACCCAGGTCGAGGCTCCTCTCCTTATGGCCGGAGCTCTCCGCGAATATATTGCCTGCGGCGCATCGGCAAAGGATGTCTGGAAGAAATACGGCAAGGTTGTCAAAGGTATCATTGAAAGCTACAGGCCGGGAGTAAGGAAGGAAGTTTCCCTCCAGCCGAACGGGCTTCTCTGGGCACAGAAGGACAATGTCGCCCTGACCTGGATGAACGCCTACACCGACGGCCGCCCGGTTACCGAAAGGGCCGGATATCAGGTGGAGACCAATGCGTTCTGGTACGACACTCTCTGCTTCGCCCTCGAGAATGAGAAACTCTACGGACAGCGCGGCAGCAAGTTCATCGCCGCCTGGGCTCCGGTCAGGGATCTCGTGAAGGAAAACTACCAGAAGACATTCTGGAACGAGTCCTGCGGCTATCTCGCCGACTACGTGGACAACTGGGGGCAGAATATGGATGTCCGCCCGAACCAGCTGTTCGCATTGTCAGTGGCCGCTTCGCCGGTATCTGACGACATTGCGGGAAGCGTGATGAACATCGTGGAACGCGAGCTCCTCACTGCAAGGGGCGTACGTACCCTTTCCCCTCGCGATGTGAAGTACAAGGGTGTTTACGAGGGTACCCAGCGGGACAGGGACCTTGCATATCATCAGGGATGTGCATGGCCGGCATTGCTCCTGCCTTATGCAACGGTAGCCTTCAGGATGAGGGGCTCCTCGTTCTGCAAGAAGGCCGAATGGCTGATCGAGGGATTCTTCGCGGACCTCAACAAGCACGGCGTCGGCGCATTCTCCGAGCTTTATGACGGAGACCCGCCTCACGAGGCGCACGGAGCCATCTCCTCGGCAATGAGCACCGCCTCGCTCATCAGCGTTGAAAGATTGATAAACAAATACAAGGAGGAATCGAGATGAGAGTACTTATGTTCGGATGGGAGTTCCCCCCTCACATTGCAGGAGGATTGGGAACGGCCTGCTACGGTATAGTCAAAGGCCTCGTCAAGAACGGGGTGGAGTCGATTTTCGTGATGCCTTCCGCATCCGGAGATGAGGACAGCCAGGTGGCTGAAATCGTGAATGCCAGCGATGTGCCTGTGCAGGTCACCGGCTCGATGACTGTCGATGACTTCCTCGACAAGGTCCAGTTCGTGCATATCGGCACCAATATGGTACCTTATCTTGACCCGGAGGAGTTCCACAACCTCGTCGAGGCTGACAGGCACCGCCAGGTCAAGGATTTCTCCGTAAGTTACGGAAGCACATACAAATTCTCCGGAAAATACGGCTCCAACCTCATGGAGGAGGTTGCGAGATATGCGATGGTGGGCGGCACCATAGCGATGACCCGCAAGGGACAGTTCGATGTGATCCACGCCCACGACTGGCTGACATATATGGCAGGCATAGCCGCCAAGCGCCTTACGGGCAAGCCGCTCGTAGTCCATGTTCACGCCACATCCTTCGACAGGAGCAGCGACCAGAACATTGACACGAGGGTTTATGAGATCGAGAAGAAGGGAATGGAGGCGGCCGACAGGGTCATCACCGTCAGCGACCTGACCAGGAACATTGTCATCACCAAGTACGGAATCAATCCTGACAAGGTCGTGACCGTTCACAATGCCGTGGATTTCAGCGGAAGGAGCGAGATGAAGGTAGAGAGGGGAGTGGATGACAAGGTCGTCACCTTCCTCGGCCGAATCACCTTCCAGAAAGGCCCGGAGTACTTCATCGAGGCGGCGGCCAAGGTGCTCAAGAGATGTCCTGGCGTGCGTTTCGTGATGGCCGGAAGCGGAGATATGATGAACCGCTCCATCAGGCAGGTGGCCCGTCTCGGAATATCCGACAGGTTCCACTTCACCGGCTTCCTCAGGGGAACCGATGTGCAGAAGATGTTCGCCCTCTCCGACGTGTACGTGATGCCTTCAGTATCCGAACCGTTCGGAATTTCCCCTCTTGAGGCAATGCGCTCGGGAGTGCCTTCGGTGATTTCGCACCAGTCGGGTGCCGCCGAAGTGCTCAAGTATGCGTTCAAGGTCGATTTCTGGGATGTCGATGCGATGGCTGACCAGATCTACGCCCTCCTCAAATATCCGGCGCTCGCCGATTTCGCTTCCAAATACGGCTACGACGAGGTCAATACCCTCAAGTGGAACAATGCGGCAGCGAAGATCAAAAAAGTTTATGAATCAGTGATTAAGTAATTTAAGAGATATGAAACCGTCAAAAAGCTTATGCCTGTATTTCCAGATTCACCAGCCTGCCAGACTCAGGCTTTACAGGTTCTTCGACATAGGCAAGGATTCGCATTACTACGATGACTTCACCAACCGTACCATCCTCAGAAGGGTTGCCGAGCAGTGCTACCTTCCGATGAACAGCCTCCTTCTCGACCTCGTGAAGAAGCACAAGGGAGCGTTCAAGGTGGCATTCTCCATCTCCGGATCCGCCCTCGAGCAGTTCGAGAGATATGCTCCGGAAGTGATCGACAGCTTCCGCAAGCTTGCGGACACCGGCTGCGTGGAGTTCCTCTGCGAGACATATTATCATTCCCTTGCATCCCTTGCGTCACCTGCTGAGTTCAAGCATCAGGTTCTCAAGCACAAGGCTGCCATCGAGCATTATTTCGGAGTGACTCCTGTGTCATTCAGGAATACCGAGCTCATCTACTCCGATGCCATCGGGGAGAGGGTTCACGAGCTCGGATTCAATACAATGCTTACCGAAGGCGCAAAGCACATCCTCGGATGGAGAAGCCCGGACTACGTCTATGTCAATGACAGGCAGGAAGGCCTCAGGCTCCTTCTCAGGAACTACAAGCTCAGCGACGACATCGCTTTCAGGTTCTCCAACAAGGGCTGGAGCGAGTGGCCTCTCACCGGCGAGAAATATCTCGGCTGGCTGAAGAGCGACGCAAAGGACGGCGATGTCGTAAATCTCTTCATGGACTACGAGACCTTCGGCGAGCACCAGAAGGCGGCTTCAGGAATCTTCGACTTCATGCGCTATCTTCCTGAGGCGGTCATAAAGGACGGCACATTCGCCTTTGCAACCCCTTCAGAGGCAGCCGCTGCCCACAATCCGATATCCTCCCTCGAGGTGGCAGAGCCTATCTCATGGGCTGATGAGGAGCGCGACGTCACAGCATGGCTCGGCAACGAGCTCCAGCAGGAGGCCTTCAACAAGCTCTACGGCCTGTATGAGAAGGTGGCCCTCATCAATGATCCGGCCCTTTTCAATGACTTCGGACATCTCCAGGAGAGCGACCACTTCTATTATATGTGCACGAAGTTCTTCTCCGACGGCGAGGTTCACAAATATTTCAACCCTTACGACACCCCTTACGAGGCGTTCATCAACTATATGAACGTTTTGAGCGATTTTATTATCCGCGTAAATGAGGAATATTCGACAAACCTTGCTAAAGCTGCAAAGCCTGTGAAGAAGGCCGTTGCCAAGAAGGAGGCTTCTGCAGGGAAAGCAACGCCGGCAAAGAAGGGTGCTGCGGAGAAGAAGGAGGCTCCGGCAGTAAAAAGGAAAAAATAATTAGATGACAGCGACAGAATTTAACAACAGACCGGATTATCTTTTTGAGGTCAGCTGGGAGGTCTGCAATAAAGTTGGTGGAATATACACCGTGATTGCGACCAAATCCCTCTTCCTCAAGTCTCAGCTCAAGAGACATCACATACTCATCGGTCCTGACGTCTGGATGGATACGGATGCGAATCCTGATTTCCAGGAAGACCCGCTGCTTTGGCAGGCATGGCGGATTGATGCCGCCTCCAAGGGCCTCAGGCTGAGAATAGGAAAGTGGAACGTGCCGGGAAGCCCCGTGGCGGTGCTTGTGGATTTCAAGCAGTTCCTCACCCGTCAGAACGATATCCTGACGGAATATTGGGAAAGGTTCGGGGTGGACTCCATCACCGGCAACTGGGATTACAAGGAATCAGCTCTCTTCGGCTATGTGGCCGGAAAGGTGATCGAGAGCTACTGCAAGTTCTTCCTTGACGCATCCGACAAGGTCGTCGCCCAGTTCCACGAATGGCAGACGGGAGCGGGACTCCTGTATCTGAAATACACCGGTCTGCCTGTTGCTACTGTCTTTACGACTCACGCCACTGTCGTGGGACGTTGTCTCGCCGGCAACAACATGAGGCTGTATGAATCGATGAATGCATACAACCCTGACGAAAAGGCAAGGCAGTTCAATGTGATGGCTCTCCATTCCCTGGAGACAAAGTCGGCGCAGAACGCAGACGTATTCACGACAGTGAGCGAGATTACCGCAGAAGAATGCGGTCATTTCCTCGGCAGGAAAATCGACGTGGTGACGCCTAACGGCTTCGAGAACAGCTTCACTCCGGCGACGGAGGAGGAGTATGCCTCCAAGCGTTCGGCCGCGAGGCTCAGATTGAGGCAGGTCGCCTCGGCGATGTCGGGAATGCCGGTAGCCGAAGATGCCATTCTCATCGGCATCGGTGGCAGATACGAATACAGAAACAAGGGAATTGACGTGTTCATTGACGCAGTGGACAAGATCCGCCGCTCCGACTTCAAGGGCAGGGACATCCATGCGTTCATAATGATTCCTTCAGGCCACAACGGAGCCGATGCCAGCCTCGTCTCAAAGCTTTCAGGCAAGGGTGACCAGTCATACCGCACGCAGGTGTCCCATTACCTCATGAATCCGGAGTATGACACCATCACCCGCAGGTTCCGCGAGCTCGGCCTGGCCAACACACAGGATTCCAATATCAAAGTCTACTTCATCCCATCCTATCTCAACGGCAATGACGGAGTGTTCAACATGAAGTACTACGACCTTCTCATCGGTCTGGACCTCACGCTCTTCCCGTCATACTACGAGCCTTGGGGCTATACCCCTCTCGAAAGCCTCGCATTCAGGGTGCCTACATTGACCACGAGCCTGGCAGGCTTCGGAAAGTGGGTGAGAACCCACTATGGCAAGGAGCATCCGGGCATTACAGTCGTGGACAGGGATGACAACAATTATTTCGAGGTGGTGGATGCCGTTGCCGCCCGCATCAGGGAGATTGCCCTCATCTCCGACGAGCAACGTGCCGAATATATGGCCAATGCCCGCGAGGTTTCCGAAATAGCACTGTGGGAGAATCAGATACGCTATTATCAGGAAGCATATTCACTGGCCCTCGACAAGGTGGTGGCCGCCAAGGGAGCATTCCCTGAATCAAAAGAAAAAAGGATTATGAAATACGAAATGTTACCGATCAACAACCCGTCCTGGAAAAGTGTAATGGTGACCAGGCACCTTCCTGAGGCCCTCAAAGGCCTTGAAACCCTTTCTAAAAACCTCTGGTGGTGCTGGAACGAGAACGCCAAGGCACTCTTCAAGTCAGTTGACGCCGAAGTATGGCACAACTCCGGACACAACCCTATGGCCGTTCTCGACGTAGTCACTCTCAAGAGATTCCAGGCTCTCTCAAAGGATGCCTCATTCATGGCTCAGTACGAGAGCGTAATGAAGGATTTCAATGACTATATGTCCCTCAAGAAGGACCGCAAGGACCCTTCAGTGGCATATTTCTGCATGGAGTACGGTCTGGATTCATCACTCAGCATCTATTCCGGAGGACTCGGCATCCTGGCCGGAGACTACCTCAAGGAGACCAGCGACATGAACGTCAACCTCGTGGCAGTGGGTCTTCTCTACCGTTACGGCTATTTCACCCAGGTGCTTTCCGCCCAGGGAGACCAGGTGGCCAGATACGATGCCCAGAATTTCACCAAGATTCCTGCCGAGCCGGTTATGGACAAGGACGGCAACTGGCTTACCACCAGTGTCGCATTCCCTGGAAGGAATCTCACTGCCCGCATCTGGAAGGTTGCTGTCGGACGTACAGACCTTTACCTCCTCGACACCGATTACGAGGCCAACATTGACGAGGACCGTCAGGTGACATACCACCTTTACGGCGGCGACTGGGAGAACCGTCTCAAGCAGGAACTCCTCCTCGGCATCGGCGGTATCCGCGCTCTCAGAAAGCTCGGACTCAACCCTCAGGTTTATCATTGCAATGAGGGACACGCCGCCTTCATCGGACTTGAGAGACTCCGCGAATACATCGAGCAGTACAACCTCGACTATCCTGAGGCCCTCGAGGTTGTCCGCGCATCATCCCTTTTCACCACCCATACTCCGGTGCCTGCCGGACACGATGCATTCGAAGAAGGACTTCTCAGAAAGTATATCGGCCATTTCCCTCAGCTCCTGAAGATCGACTGGGAGACAATGATGGGTCTCGGCAAGCTCAACGGCTCCGATGTCAACGAGAAATTCTCGATGAGCAACCTCGCAGCCAACATTTCCCAGAATATCAACGGAGTTTCAATGCTCCACGGCAAGGTAAGCCAGGACATTTTCGCATCCATGTATCCGGGATATCTTCCGGAGGAACTCCACGTAAGCTACGTGACCAACGGAGTCCACTATCCTACCTGGGCTGCGAAGGAGTGGAAGGCCATCCACGCAAAGGTGTTCGGCCCTGAGTTCCAGACTCACCACTATGACAAGAAATGCTTCGAGGGCATCTACAAGATAGATGACGAGGAAATCTGGAATACCAGGAAGGAGCTCAAGACCACCCTCATCAACGTGGTCAAGGAGAAACTCTCCAACCCTTCCGTCACCAACCATTACTCTCCTAGCGAGATCGTGACCATCAAGGAGACACTCCGTGACGATGTGCTTACAATCGGTTTCGCAAGAAGGTTCGCCACATACAAGAGGGCAACTCTCCTCTTCACCGACCTCGACAGGCTCAGCGAGATTGTGAACAATCCGGCCATGCCTGTCCAGTTCCTCTTCGCCGGAAAGGCCCATCC
>SFPH01000145.1 GCA_004552115.1 Bacteroidales bacterium | reverse complement strand
ACGACCTTGACCACATTGCCCTTCGCAAGGTAGTGCGCCTCGAGTTCATTGGCCTTGAGAGTCAGTCCTGCCTTGGTTCCGGTAATGAGCGCCATGACGATAGTGTTCGGGTTCACGCCCCTCCAGCGCATCAGGACCAGCTGGAGCAGGGACACCCTCACTCCCGAGAGAATAGCCTGGAACCAGAGGGCCACAGGGAAGAACCACAGGAGAATGATCAGGGCGACGAAAATCAGTGCCGCCCAGACGATGAGTGGAATTACCATAATGTTGTGTGTTTAATCGGTTTCATAGAAAGGTAAAACGTCTGCACGGGGCTTTCAGAAGGCCTCGTCCGGCATGACCGGCCTGACGTAGATCTTGTTTTTCTCGATGTGCGCCACCTCGATTTCAGTGCCGGCGTCTATCATTCCCTCAAGTGCCGTAGCCTCCATCCTCGCCTCGTTGATGCGCACCGTGCCCATGGGAGCCAGCCTTGTCACGGCCTTGCCGCGGTCGCCGGCATTGACTTCGGGTGCGGCCTCATTCTTGCCGATGACCGTGTTCAGCTCAAATTTCTTCCAGGTGCGGGAACGCAGCGCAAAGCAGGTCAGGACTGCCAATGCCACCACGTTGAATATGGTGACAATGGCTCCGGTCAGCGGCCCGAGAACGGCGAATGCATACCAGGATGCGCCGCAGATGGACAGTACTCCGAGAATGCCGGCAACCCCGACTCCGGGAATCAGAAGCAATTCTGCGAGAATCAGTATAATTCCTGCAAGAATCAATGTGATAGTCAGTCCCATAAGTATTGTATTTCAAACAGTTCCGTTTCAAAGGCCCGGTATCGGGAACGTCAGTCCGCCTTGACCCGGCTCAAACCTGCAGATTCGACCCTGAGATTGCCGATTCCGGAAATTTTCAATGCGGAGGCTACCCTGTCAGCTTCCTCCCTTCCTTCCACAGGGCCGATGACGTATGATATCACTCCGTCCTCCAATGATCTCGACATGTCCGCCTCGGTAACTACCTTTACGATGGCCAATTCCTTGTCATTCAGTGCATTGCCGTCGGCAGGGAATATTCTTACGATGAACAGTTCGCGGATGCTCTTCTCCAGAGTCCTCGCCTTGGACACGCTTACCGGCTTGCCGTCGAGGAAGGCCACGATCATGGCATTCCTGAAGCCCGCCTTCTTGACCGTGTTCAGGTTCGAGAGCACGTCCCTGTAGCTTCTGAACAGGCCTGCGGAGTACACGTATCGGCCGTTTGAACCCCTCCTCTCGAATACCGGGCTCAGGCCCTTGAGATTCCTCACGGTCGCCTTCGAGGACAATGAGAACAGCTGTATCTGGTAGACAAGTCCCTCCGGCAGGGTATTGTCAAGGGCGAATCTTCCCTCCGGGAGAACCTGGAAAGAGTAGTCGAACTCAGGCTCCGGTTCCAGCATAGGGAAGGAGAATGCCGGACCCATCCTGTGTCTGGTGAACGTGAACCCGGACTCGGAGCCCACCACCTCCCTCTCAGTCTCCTTCTGAAGGCTGGCCGGGTCGATCACGACGCCGCTGCGCAGAAAGCTCATTTCCAGCTGCTGGATAGCCTTCGTCTGTCTCAGGAGCGAGTCCTGAAGTATCGGAAGGGCGGCTTCCATGCCCAGGATCTCGGCCGACAATGATTCCTTCAGGCTGTCCGGAGCGTCGGCCAGACGGCTCCTGCACTCATCCATCGACCTGCCGAACGAGGCGATTGATTCCCGGAGGCTCCGCACATTGTCGAGCATTTCGGCATAATGCCTTATCTCTTCATTCTCTCCCAGTCCCTTGCCCGAATCTCCGTCGCTGTGAATCTGTCCGGAGTCTCCTGCAGGGTCCAGGCGGCAGAGCTGCTCTATTGCCGCAGGCGAGTCGGCCGATTTTCTGACCGGCATGCTGTCATATTCGAGCACATAGATGTCCACACTGTCCGCAGGGCAGTTCCTGTCGGATGCGAAGATGGTATATTGCCCGTCGTCAGTATTGATGAAAAGATAGTCATTGTAAGGAGAGGAGAAAGGGAATCCCATATTCACCGGAATGTCCCAGTCGTTCAGCTCGTAATCCCATTCCGCCACGTAGAGGTCGTATCCTCCCATTCCGTAAAGCCCCTTCGAGGCGAAGAAAAGCTGGCTCCCGTCAGGCGACAGCATAGGGTATATCTCATCGGAAGAAGAAGTCAGCTGCTCGCTCAGCAGTTCCGGAGCTGACCATACAGTATCCTGATACTCAGAGCGGTAAATATTCCTGATGCCCTCCTTGTCCTCGGCTGACCAGTAGAGTATGTCCGTATCTTCAGGCACGAACGTGGCGCTGACCGCCCCGCCGGCCTTCCCGTCCAGCTGGTTCGGAACCTTTCTCCAGGCCCCGTCCTCAAGCGGATAATAAAGGAAGAAATCCTTCAGCGAAAACCTCTGCCTGGCCACCACGACAGGACTGCAGCAGAAGCCTGCCATGCTCGCTCCGTTCTGTGCCGGGGCCATCATCGCGTCGATTTCCGCCCGCAAGGTCGAGTCTGCATTGTCCTTCGCCCTCAGGAAAACATCCACGGCCTCGCTGAACCGGTATTGCCTCATCAGCGAGTCTGTACGGGCCTTCAATGCCGGGATGTCCACTCCCAGGGAATCCGCAGGTCCGGTCACCGCCCCGGCGGAAACGCAGAGACACCAGGCCGCAGCCACAGCAAAAACGCGTATGTATGATTTCAATTCCTTCATTATTGCAATGCAAATTTAACAAATTACTGACATAAAGTTTCTTTCTACGAAAAAAATAGATAAATTTGCAGTCTTGTATATCGTGCCGTGCCATCCCCTGACCATAACGGGGTTGTGCAGAGCCTGAAAAACAGAAACTAAAATAATTAAAATAATTCAACAATGCAAAGTAAAGGCGCAATCAAATTTGTGGCGATTCTTCTCGCCATCGCCTGCATCTGGCAGCTTTCCTTCACTCTTGTGACAAGCATCCAGGAGAACAAGGCTGAAAAGTATGCTCAGGCCGCAGTCGATAAGTTCACACAGTCAGAGGAATTCGCAGCGGTTCCCGAGGGGGACAGGGCATACGTCCTTGATTCTCTTTCCAAGAAGCTTAACCGCACTTACATCGATTCCATCTCGAACGAGAAGGTTTACTTCCGTTACACCTACAAGGACGTCAAGTCCAAGGAGATCAATCTCGGTCTCGACCTCAAGGGAGGTATGAACGTGATGCTCCAGGTGCAGCTCGAGGATATCGTTTCCGCCCTCGCCGGCGAGAACAAGACCCCTGAGTTCCACAAGGCTTACGACCTCGCCCTCGAGCGCAGCAGGAACTCCGCAAGCGACTTCATCACCCTCTTCGCAGAGGCATGGAAGGAAGTTTCAGGCGGACAGAGGCTCGCACAGGTGTTCGGTACCATCGACCTCGCTTCCCGCATCACCCCTCAGACTTCCGACGAGGATGTCATCGCCGTCATCAGGGAGAATGCAGAGAGTGAGCGTGTGAAGAACCTCCTCCAGGGAACCGCTTCCCTCGAGTTCTGGACAACCTTCACCAGCGAGGAAGTGATGGCTGACCTCAGCGCCCTCGACGCAGCTCTTGCACAGACAGTTGAGGACGAGGTTGAGGATACGGTCGCAACAGCTGACAGCACCTCCATTCTCGACAGCGAGATCAGCGGCGCAGCCAGTGACGCGAAGGCCCTTGAGACCTACAGGAGGCAGCACCCTCTCTTCGCTCTCCTCCAGCCTTCACAGGCAAGGGGAAGCGCCTGCATCGGATATGCCCAGGGCGCCGATACCGCTGCAATCAACAGAATGCTCAGCTCCAATGTAGCCAAGGGCATCCTCTCCCCATATCTCCGTCCGAAGTGGACCGTGAAGCCTTCACAGTACATCGCAGGCGGCAATGTCTTCGAACTCGTGGCCATCAAGGCCGAGCTCAATGACGGCTGCTGCCCGGACTGCGGCCG
>SFPH01000007.1 GCA_004552115.1 Bacteroidales bacterium | reverse complement strand
GGCGCAGCGTTCCAGCCTGGAAGCTGACTCCCTGTCGATTATACCGGCCTCCGCAAGATTGGAAACAGTCAGGGCGGAGGCCGGATTGTTTTCCCTGAACAGGATAATGGCCTTCGCAGCCGTGTAGGTCCGGATGTAGGGATGTGCCTTCAGGGAATCCAGAGGCAGGGTCCAGAGCGCAAATGGCCTTGGAGGAGTCGCGATTTCCACAAGGTCCTTCAGGGCGTCGTATTTCTCCCTGTCGAAATGATAGATATCCATCAGCTGCTCCGGATAGGAATAGCCCCCAAGCTTCTTTCTGTATTCCACCATCCTGGAAGCAAAATACGCCCCGATGCCGGGAAGTGTCTCGAACTGGGCCGAATCCGCACTGTTCAGGTCAATCCGGGGAATGTCAATGTAGGGCTCCAGTCTCCGGAACACCGAATCCTCCACCGCGTATGACCTGGCAAAGTCCGATTTTCTCCTGAAGCGTCCGCCTTTGGAGCGGTAATTGTCAATGGCCTCCGCCTGCTTGAGAGAGAATCCGAGACGGCGGAGTTCATCGATGCCTGCAGTATTGGGGTCGAAACGGAAATTCTCGCAACGCCTTTCCGAGAATCGTTCCCTGACCTCCTCCCTGCGGTGTGCGGCAGAACTGGCGTACTGTCTCTTCTGCCGACTGGCGGCATGCTGTACGGATTCATCGACTCCGGCATCATGCTCCGCGACATCCCCTGGACCTGAGGCAGGAACTGCCACATAAACTGTGTCCGGCACCGAGGACAATATCTTCAGCGTCGCCGCACGATGAATGAAGACGGCTGTCTGATAGCCGATAATAAGAAACGCAAGGGCAACAGCCCCTGTAATGAAGGATCTGGACGGAGACTTGCCGTCCTCTTTGTTCCGGGTCATAATTCACCTGGTCACCTGCCCGGATTATACAATGTCATTCGCCTGCGCCGTCCCCTCCGCGCCTGCGTATGGGAGCCCCTGCCACTACCAGCACGATCTCCCCTTTGGGTTCATGCTCCCTGAACCACTGAGCAACATCGGCGAGACTGCCCCTGCGATGCTCTTCGTGTATCTTTGATATTTCCCTGGCCACCGAACACTCCCTCTCCGGGCCGAAGTACTGGGCCATCTGATCCAATGTCTTGACGAGCCGGTAAGGCGACTCGTAGAAAATCATTGTCCTCGTCTCCGCAGAAAGTTCCTTCAGCAGCGTCTGACGGCCCTTCTTGACCGGGAGAAAGCCCTCGAAGCAGAATCTGTCGCAGGGCAGGCCCGATGAGACAATGGCCGGAATGCAGGCAGTAGGACCCGGAAGCGTCTGCACCTCAATGCCTTCCGCTGCGCATTCCCGCACCAGAAGAAAACCAGGGTCGGAAATGCCCGGAGTGCCGGCATCGCTTATCAGAGCCACGTTCTGGCCCGAAAGTATCCTGTCTCTGATAATCGGAACGGTCTGGTGCTCATTGAACTTATGATGAGACTGGAGATGCCTGGCCTCGATTCCGAAATGCTTCAGCAGCACCGAACTTGTCCTAGTATCCTCAGCCAGCACAAGATCCGCCTCCCTGAGCACATTGACGGCCCTGAAGGTCATATCGTCCAGATTCCCGACAGGAGTCGGAACTATGTAGAGAATGCCCGGCATAGAAACTATCTGATTTTTCGGCGGACTGCCATCATGAACCTGTAAACCGCATCGGAGCCCATGTCCCACTCCGGGAATGTGGACTGGAGATAGGCCACGGCCTTGTGAAGGTCGGACATTCCGTTTATATGGTTCACGACATCCTGAAACAGCATTGAATCCTCCCTGAAGAGGTTTGCAATGAACATCACCCTGTCATTGAGGGAGATGGCGCTACGCACATCCTTCACCTCCGGTCCCGGCATGTCGATCCGTCTGGAGGTCTATGACAGCCCCGGAGGCCCTGGAGGCATTGGCTTCATTGAGAGTCCTGGACCTGGAAGACTTCCTTGCAGGGGCGGCACCGAACATTTCCCCGAAAAGGGAGAACGGTTCGTCATCCTCTTCCTGCAGCGGCTCAGCTTCCGGTTCCGCGGCTGATTCCGGTTCCGCGGCTGATTCCGGTTCTGCGGCTGCTTCCGGTTCTGCCGCAGGTTCAGGCTCAGCATCAGGTTCCGGTTCAGCCTCCGTTTCAGGGGCAGCCTCCGTTTCAGGCTCAGCCTCAGGTTCAGAGGCGGTTCCAGACTCAGGGGAGGTCTCCGGTCCGGATACGGTCCCCGGCCCGGCAGCCTCAGGCTCATCGGCATTGATTCTGATTTCATCGCCATCCGCTACAAGCTCGGACATATCCCCGAGAAAGTCCTCCTGCTCAAACGGGATTTCCTCCGGCAAAGGCATCTTCAAAGAATCTCCGAAAGCGGACCTGTATTCATCTATTCTCCTCTCAAGTTCGTCCAGCCTTGACTTGAGGTCTGCGACGGTCTTGAGAAGGTCTTCAAAATTTTCCCTGCGGTTGTTCTCCATAAACCTGAATAATTATTATATTTGCAAGCCGGTCGAAAGAATTCAGCACCGGATTGAAAGATTGCAAAATTAACTATGTTTTTAGAAAATACCAAGAGGAACGGCTGCGTTGAAGTGATTTGCGGCTCAATGTTTTCCGGCAAGACCGAAGAACTCATCAGGAGGCTCAAGAGAGCCCAGTTCGCCAATCAGAAAATAGAAATCTTCAAGCCTGCCGTGGATACGAGATACTCCGATATGGACGTGGTTTCCCACGACCTCCACAGCATACCTTGCCGGCCGGCAAAGAATGCGGAGGACATGCTGACCGCTGCGGATGAGACCCAGGTGGTAGGCATTGACGAGGCCCAGTTCTTCGGGGAAAACCTGGTGGAAGTGGTCCAGACCCTTGCCAACAAGGGCAAGAGGGTCATCATAGCCGGCCTGGACACCGATTTCAAGGGCAAGCCTTTCGGACCCATGCCGGCCCTTATGGCAATAGCTGAGGACGTCCAGAAGGTGCATGCCATCTGCGTCCGCTGCGGCAACCTCGCAAACCACTCGCACAGGCTCACCAAGAGCGACAAGCTCGTGGTGCTCGGAGAAAAGGACGTTTACGAGCCACTTTGCCGCCAGTGCTACAATGAAGTGACAGCCGGAGAAGAACTTTAACTGTACGGAGCGCGGAGCTCCGCAAAAACGGTGAAGGCGTCCGCAGACAAGGGAGGCCGGCACCATGAATACATACCTCAAATACCCAGTGGACATGAAAACATTCGAATGCAATGGAGAATGCCACAGCTGCCCTCTGATGGCATCAAAGGGTTTCACTCAATGCATCAGAGCAGCCGTGACGGGCGCCGGAAGCGGACTTTCCGGCAAGACAGTTTCAGGCAACGGTTTTTCGGTAAGATTCAACATACTTCCCGAGATATCGTCAATACTCGAAACGCCGACCGACATCGTCATCCATATTGTGGATGCGCTGCATCTTGAGGATACATTGTATCCCGTCACAAAGCTCAACGACATGGACATCAAGGTAATCCTTGTCGTAAAGAATTACAGCAAGTTTCTCGCGACAGGCCATTCCATCGACACGAAACAGCTTTCAAGAATGCTCGGAATGCCTGTAATCACCTTCGAGCCGGACGACGGACTGGCAGAGATGACGCTCATAGGCAAGATTGCCGACAGTTTCAGGGAACCTTATGAAAGGAAGGTCAGCGTGCCTTACGGCCAGGACGTGGAGGAAGCGATAGAGAAAATCTCAGCCGCCATCCACAAGGGGCACGACGAGTGGCTCCATTTCTCTGAGCGGTATGTTGCCGTAAGACTGCTTGAGCATCAGGACTACATTATGCCGTACGTGAATTCCCTGCCCAATGCCGAAGAAGTGCTGAGAGTGGCGAAAAAGGCCCACGACGGGCTGGAAAGGGAGTTCGGGGAGCAGTCGGAAGTCCTGGTAGCCAAGGCCAGGAGAGGTTTCGTGGCAGGAGCACTGCAGGAGACCGTCGTTCACGGCGGAGACAGCTCTGACCACAGCTTTTCCATGAAGGTAGATGCCATCCTGACCAGCAGGTGGCTCGGCTTCCCGCTGATGATATTGATACTTCTGACCGTATTCCAATGCACATTCACCCTCGGAGCCTATCCCCAGGGGTGGATCGAGTCGGGGGTCAATGCCCTCTGCGCCTGGTGCAGCGGTCTGCTGAGCCCCGGATGGTTCACGAGCATGCTGACGGACGGAATCATCCAGGGAGTCGGCTCCGTGCTCGCATTCCTGCCCAACATCGTGATTCTCTTCTTCTTCCTGTCCCTGCTGGAAGACTCCGGATACATGTCCAGGGCCGCCTTTCTCATGGACAAGATAATGCACCTCGTCGGCCTTCACGGCCGTTCTTTCATTCCGATGCTCATCGGCTTCGGCTGCAATGTGCCGGCGATAATGGCGGCAAAGCAGATTGAGAACAGGAGGGACCGCACTCTGACAATGCTGATGATTCCGTTCATGAGCTGCAGCGCCCGTCTTCCCGTCTATCTTCTCTTCGTGTCGGCATTCTTCGCAAGATACAAGGCGCTTGTCATGGTCGGCCTGTACGCCATAGGCATCTTCCTTTCCATACTCTTCGCATACGTGATGAAACACACCAGATGGTTCCGGATGCAGGACGAGGACTACGTGTCAGTCCTCCCGCCATTCCGCAAGCCTACCTGGAGAAATACGGGAATGCATATCTGGGAGAGGGTCAACGACTATCTCAAGAAGATTTCGACAGTCATCCTGGCAGCCTCGGTAATAATATGGGCCCTGGAATACTTCCCTGCGGACAAGACTGACAACGGAGCCAATCCGGAGGAATCATACCTCGCAATGATAGGCAAGGCCGTATCGCCGGTGATGGAGCCTCTGGGCTTCGACTGGAAGATGAATGTCAGCCTGCTCACCGGCCTTCCTGCCAAGGAAGCCATAGTCAGCACAATGGGCATTCTGTACCATAGCTCCGACGAAGACAATGCAAATCTCGCAACGGTGCTCCGGGAGGAGAAAATCTTCACTCCGGCAAACAGCTGGTCCTTCATGCTCTTCGTCCTCCTCTACTTCCCGTGCGTGGCCACCGTGACCACATTGAGAAAGGAAATCGGAGGAAAATGGGCAGCCTTCACGGTGGTCAACTCCCTGGTGATGGCGTGGCTGGCCGCATTCCTCGCATTCAGAGTTCTAAGTCTTATAATTGTTTAATGATCAATATTGCAACTATGCTGAAAGAAGGCGACAAGATTCCGGCATTCTCGGTCGTTGACCAGGACGGAAAGGCATTCACATCGGAAGACCTCGCAGGTCAGAGGACTGTGCTTTATTTCTACCCGAAGGACAGTACTCCGGGATGTACCGCTGAGGCATGCAACCTCAGGGACAACATTGATGCTCTCGCGGCTGCGGGCTACAGGGTGATCGGCGTAAGCAAGGACAGCGATGCCTCACACAGGAAATTCATAGAGAAATACCAGCTTCCTTTCACATTGCTCTCGGACAAGAGCACGGAAATGCTTCAGGCATTCGGAGCCTGGGGAGAGAAGAAGATGTGCGGGAAAGTCTGCACGGGCACCCTCAGGAAGACCTTCATCATCAATGCTGAAGGCATTGTGGAAAGGATTATCGAGAAAGTGGACACCAAGAACCACAGTGCCCAGATTCTCTGATCCGGAACCGCATTACTCGATAAGGCCTGTGGCCTGATTCCACGAAAGCCCCCGGTAGAAATCCCACAGAGCCTCGGTCGGGTCGGCGTTCGGAAGAAACATGCTCAGCCCCGAGAATGTGTTGATGTCAATCGACAGGAATCTCGGGGTTGCGGCTTTGTAGATCACGCAGGAGGAAAGCGCCTCCCTGAATTCAGCAAGGTCGGAATCCGGGACCCCCGCCTTCACCAGAATATCCTCAATGTCGAAATACCAGCGCTTCGAAAATCTGTAATATTGCTGGACAGAATACATTGACACACTGCCGATTTCAGTCCGGTAGTCCTCGAAGAGCCCGGCGCATGCCTCTGCAAGCCTCCCGAGACCGTCGGTTTTCACCAATGATATCGTAACGGACTGTTCCTGTCCGTTCTTGGCGGCATAATGCGAATATGAATCTCCGCACAGTTCCACCAGACCCGGTTCCCCATTGCGGAAAAGCCTTGAACATATAGTCTTATAGTCGCAGAGCCCGGCGGCCAGGACCTCTGTCTGGGAAAACACAAGGTAACGGGTCTTGTCCCGAAGCGCATAGGCAACCTCGATGCCGCCCATCAGACAGGCATCCATTATGATATAATCCATCTTCATCGGAATGGCGGCGGCAAAATCCTCGATATTGATTTCGTAGGCCGACCTCGCATTGTTCATGTCCATTCCTATGCTTCTGACCCTCGGCCAACCCTCGATCTGCTCGGGTTCAAGGCTGAACACCGGTCTTTCGGATGCAGGAAGCAAGCCCGGCGACATCTGCGCCCCTACGGCGTACTGGGAGATTGAACCGGTGGAATAATAGCCTTTTGGAACCCACCCGGAAGCATGAGAGGAGAAAATCATTCCATATTCCGATGAGGGATACAATGTGCGCACATAGGAAAGAACTTCACCGAGGGTGGAAGCGGAGGCTGCGACAGTACCCTCGGGCCAGGTCCTGAGCGTATCCGAAACCATATCCCCATCCGTATCGAGATACAGGCGTATGAGATGGGCCGGAGTCTTCACCGAATAATCGTAGGCATTGTTCCTGGTCCGTTTCGAGAACACCAGAAGTATGGATCGGGAAGTCTTCGACGGAATGAGTCCCGTCTTTATATCGTCAACGTCATCCTCCAGGTCGGCACTGAGACTGTTGAAGCCTGCTGAATATACCAGCAGCACCCGTCTTTCTCCTGTCTTCGGCACTACCTTCACCCCAGGTCCCCTGCGGTCGCTCCCGGTTCCCCCGATGCCGAAATCCCCGTCCTTCGAGCAGGCAAGGACCGCCAGCAGCAGAACTGAAGAAAATATGTTTCGCAGCAGCAGGACTTGTCCCTGGTCCGGTATCAGGACAGCATCCGGAGGAAACAACATAATCCATATATGAATACATTTTCGAAAATGCTTTTGACATTGGCCTCTGCCGCGGCAATGGTATCCTGCGGGCAGAAAAGCGCGAAGGACGGCGATGAGAACTTCAGATACCTCATTGACCAGTTCGCCGACATCAAGATCATGAGATACAGGATTCCGGGATGGGAAGACCTGTCTCTCAGACAGAAGGAGTACATCTACCATCTGAGCGAAGCCGCCAAGTACGGCTGGGACATCCACTGGGACCAGAACTGCAGATACAATCTGGACGTGCGCAATGTACTTCAGGACATCATTGAAAAGTACGATGGCGACAGGAATTGCGGGGACTACGCCGACTTCCTCGTGTATGCCAAGAGAGTATTCTTCAGCAACGGAATACACCATCATTATGCCGAGGACAAATTCACCCCGGAATGCAGCGAGGAGTACTTCAGGTCGCTGATGGAAGCCGTCGGCCACGGGGAGGAATGCGACACCCTCCTGCCAGTAATCTACGATCCTTCAATCCTCGCCCAGAGGCGCTCCTCGGACCCGGAAGGTGACATTGTCGCCCTCTCCGCGGTAAATTTCTACGAAGGGGTCACAAGGGAAGAAGTGGAGGCCTACTATGACAGCATCATTGACAGGAATGATCCGAATCCGATTTCCTACGGCCTGAACACGAAGGTCGTCAAGAATGAGGAAGGCAAGGTCGTGGAACTTCCCTGGAAGGTGGGAGGCATCTACGGCCCGGCCCTCGAGAAGATCTGCGAGGAGCTGGAGAAGGCCAAGGCAGTCGCCGAAAACGACACCCAGAGGCAGGAAATCAGCGAGCTCCAGGAATACTACAGGACCGGGGATCTCAGACTCTGGGACAGATACAACATCACCTGGGTCAGCGACACCCTCGGCACAATTGACTTCACCAACGGTTTCGTGGAGGATTACAACGACCCTCTCGGACGCAAGGCATACTGGGAGGCTCTCGTAAATGTCAAGGACTCGGCGGCTTCCGCCAGGACAGAGGTGCTCAGCGCAAACGCCCAGTGGTTTGAGGACAACGCCCCGATCGACGACAGATTCAAGAAGAAGAGCGTCAAGGGCATATCCGCAAAGGTCATCAACGCAGCCTGCCTCGGTGGTGGATGCTACCCTGCCACCCCTATCGGAATCAATCTTCCGAACGCCGACTGGATCAGGAAGGAGTATGGCTCCAAGTCAGTGACGATAGCCAATATAACCCACGCATACGATGCCGCGGCCAACGAGTCTCCGACATCGACGCTTGAGGAATTCGCCTACTCACAGGAGGAGAAGGACATGCAGAAGAAATATGGCAGCTATGCGGACGAAATCCACACGGACCTGCACGAATGCCTCGGACACGGCTCCGGGCAGCTCCTTCCGGGAGTCTCGGCCAATGCGATGGGCGAATTCGCATCAGCATTGGAAGAGGCCAGGGCCGATCTTTTCGGACTCTACTACATGGCGGAGCCTAAACTCGTCGAACTCGGGATTCTCCCGTCTCAGGAGGCGTACAAGCCACACTATGCCAATTATATCCGCAACGGCCTCATGGTACAGCTCACCCGCATCGAGCTTGGCCGCAAGGTCACCGAGGCTCACATGCAGAACCGCCAGCTCATCGCAGCCTGGTGTTATGAGAAAGGCAAGGCTGAAAATGTAATCGAAAAGAAGGTCAGGGACGGCAAGACATACTTCGTGGTCAATGACTATGAGGCATTGAGGACATTGTTCGGAAAGCTTCTTGCGGAAATCCAGAGAATCAAGTCCGAGGGCGACTACGAGGCCGGCAAGGCCCTCGTGCTGAACTACGGAGTCAATGTCGACCCTGAGCTCCACAGGGAGGTGAAGGAAAGATATGAGGCTCTCGGCCTGAAGCCATACGGAGGATTCGTCAATCCGGACATCGTGCCGGTCGAGAAAGACGGAAAGGTCGTCGATTACGAAATCCGCTATGCGGATGACTTCCTCGCCCAGCAGCTTGACTACTGTCACAGATACGGAATATTGAAGTAGGATGATTCGCGGGAAGGCAGAGCAGCTGATCGAGGATTTCAGGACGGACCTGATCGGGAGGAACCTGTCCACAAATACCTGGAAGGCTTATTGCTCGGACATCAGGGAAATGTACTCCTGGCTGTCCGGGCAGGCCGGGGACGGCGAGGCCGACCTGGAGATGCTGACCAAGGAGGACATCACTGCCTACCTGGTCCATCTTGGCGGGAAGAAGGTCTCCAGACTGAGCCAGGGAAGGTTCATGAGCTCAATCAGGGCATTCTGCGGGTGGATGGTGGAGAAGAACCTCATCTCCGCGGACCCGTCCGACGGTGTCGAGGCTCCGAAACCCGGAAAATATCTCCCCTCCGTACTCTCCATCGGGGAGGTGGATGACATATTGGAATCCGTGGACCTCTCCACTCCGGGCGGCATCAGGGACAGGGCCATACTGGAAGTCCTGTACGGCTGCGGGCTGAGAGTCAGCGAGGCCTCTGCGCTCAGGATCTCGAATATCTTCCTCGACGAGGGCTATGTCAGGATTCTCGGCAAAGGCAATAAGGAAAGGCTTGTCCCGCTGGGCGAACCGGCAGCGGATGCGATACGCAGCTATATGGCAGTCAGGACAGAACCCGCAGACAGAAAATCCGAGGATATCCTTTTCCTGAACAAGTCGGGCAAGCAGCTGAGCCGTGTTTCCATTTTCAACATCGTGAAAAGGCAGGCTCTCGCCGCCGGAATCACAAAGGAGATTTCCCCGCATACCTTCAGGCATTCCTTCGCCACCCACCTGATTGAGGGAGGAGCGGATTTGAGACAGGTGCAGCAGATGCTTGGACACGCGGACATTCTCACAACCGAGATCTACACCCACATTGACAGTTCCACCTGGCAGAGGGATGTGCTGGAGCATCATCCAATCGACAGAATGAACATAACCGACACAGAATAGCATTTTATGACAAAGACCATCAAACTAATTTCAATGGCGCTGACCCTCCTCATCGCAGGAGGATGCGCCAGAAACGCAGACGGGCTGCGCATGACCCCTAAGGAGGCCGCCGCAATGGAATTCCTGAACACCTACATGAGTTCCGCTGACAAGGGAGATTACTCCCAGCAGTATTTCCTGGACAATGTCAGAGTCACCCTCAAGGCAAGAAAGGAAATGTCCTGGGGGAAGACGGTTCCTGACCAGCTCTTCAGGCATTTCGTCCTCCCTCTCCGCGTGAACAATGAGAGGCTCGACGATTTCAGGACAATGTACTACGACACCCTCAAGGCAAGGGTGGCAGGACTTTCAATGCACGACGCCGCCCTCGAGGTCAACCACTGGTGCCATGAGAAGGTGACCTACACCCCTTCAGACGCCAGGACATCATCCCCGCTCGCTTCAATCATGACCGGACTGGGCCGCTGCGGGGAGGAATCCACATTCACCGTGGCCGCAATGAGGGCCGTAGGCATACCTGCAAGGCAGGTCTACACCCCGCGCTGGGCCCACACCGACGACAACCACGCCTGGGTGGAGGTCTGGACAGACGGCAAGTGGTCATTCCTCGGAGCCTGCGAGCCTGAGGCCGAGCTCAACATGGCCTGGTTCAACGAGCCTGCCGCCAGGGCCCTCCTCATGCACACCCTCGTGTACGGAGACTATCACGGACCGGAGGATGTCATCCGCAGGACAAAGACATTCACGGAAATCAATGTCGTGAGCAACTATGTGAAGACCCGCAACAACATCGTGACAGTGCTTGACCGCGACGGAAATCCTGTGGAAGGTGCCAGAGTCGAGTTCTGCATCTACAATTACGGCGAGTTCTACAAGGCAGTGACCCTCACGTCCGATGCCGAGGGCAAGGCCACCCTGCATACCGGATACGGAGACATGCTGGTCTGGGCATCAAAGGATGGTATAAGCGGATACTCCCTTCTCTCCGGAGAAGAGGACGTATGCAATGCTTCCGTGCGTCTTGAAAGAACAGATACTGACCTGATTGAATGCGAATTCGACATCAATCCTCCAGCCCCGGGACGCATTCCGGCCGAGGCAAGCGAGGAGGCGATTGCCCTCAACAAAATCAGGCTTGCGCAGGAGGATTCGATCCGCAATGCATACACATCCACATTCTGCGACAGGGCCAGGGCTGAGGAGAAGCTTGCCGCCACAGGGCTTCCACGCCTCTGTACCGATGGAAAGCTCACCATGGCCGGAGAAGCTGCAGCAGAACAGCTGGTGGCTTCAAGGGGCAACTGGAGAGACATCCTAGGCTTCGTCTCCTACGCCGCCGGCAAGGATGACGCCTCGTTGAAGAATGCCCTCAGCATACTCGAAAACATAAGCAGGAAAGACGTAAGGGATACCAGGGAGGCAGTCCTCAGGGATTTCCTCGACACTGCCCCGACATTGGCCGGAGGTTATCCCGAAAGTCTCTACGACGAATGGGTTCTCTGCCCGAGAGCCGGAGGCGAGTTCCTCCAGCCTTATCACAAAGCAATCAGAGAGGGTCTCTCCGGCGCTGTCGGCGAGAATCCGAAGGCTGAGGACGTGATAGCCTGGGCCAAGGACAACATTGAAATAAACGAGGACATCAATCCTAGAAGGCTTCAGGCCACACCGGAAGGCACCCTCAGGATGGGCAAGACAGATTCACGGTCCTGGGACATCTTCACTGTTGCAGCTCTCAGGTCATTCGGAATCCCAGCCAGGGTGAACACCATGACAAACAAGTCCCAGTATGTCTCCAGGGAGACCGGGGAATGGATAAACATCCGTTCCGAGGAAGCCGGGCAGGGCAAGGCTACGCCTAAGGGCACATTCACAATGCTCTACACCCCCGGCAGCGGCACAATGGACAATCCGGAGTACTACCGCCACTTCTCCATCAGCCGCATAGAGGACGGAGTCAGATATCTCCTCGAATTCGAGGAAGGTGATGCCACAGAACTCGGAGCAGATGCATCGGCAAGGTATTTCAGCAAGCCTTTCACATTGGATGCAGGCTCTTATCTCCTCGTCTGCGGAAGCAGGATGGCCAGCGGAAAGGTTCTCTGCAGGATGGTTTCATTCAATGTCGAAGAGGGAAAGAATACAGATGTGGAACTCATAATGAGGAAGGCCGAGGAGGATGTCAGCGTAATCGGCACAATGGATGCCGAGAAGAAGTATCTCCCTGTGGGTGAGAATGCTGCGGAGACATCGATCCTTTCCACTACCGGCCGCGGATACTTCCTCCTCGCGGTAGTGGGCACGGGCGACGAGCCTACCAACCACGCCCTGAGGGATCTGGCCGGAATGCAGGAGACATTCGGGAAATGGGGCAGGCCGATCGTGTTGCTCAGCCCGACCGCCGTCGATGCCGCCGGACTCAGGATGCCTGATACTGATGGCGGAAAATACCTTGCCGCCACCGCATCGTTCGGAATCGACGTGGACGGCAGCGTAAGGAAGATGCTCTGTGACGGCTGCCACAGCAAGTCCATGACCCTTCCGGTAGTCACGATCTGCGACAGTTTCGGAAGAATCGTCTATCTCTCCACCGGATACAACACATCGCTGGGCATCCAGCTGAAGAATGTGATTGACAAGCTCTAGTCCACGAGGCTTCTGACGACCTCGGAGGAAGTTCTGAGGACCATCCCCGGAACCTTGCTGACCTCATCGAAGCCAAGTTCGGGAACATGGCGGAGAGATGAGTCAGGGACCAGGTCACGGGCTGTGGAATGGAATTCGGAAGCCGACGTGAGAGACTCGATTTCAGCAATATTGCCGGGATTCACACCAGAACCCGGCATTATTGTTATCCTGCCGGCCGCCTGGCGGACAAGGTCGGCTATCAATGCAGAGCCTTCCAGAGCTGAAGGTCTCTGTCCTGAAGTCAGAAGATGGTCGCAGCCAAGTTCAATGATCTGCTCCAATGCCTTTTCCGGCTCGCGGCAGACATCGAAGGCGCGGTGAAACGTGACATTCATGCCGGAAGCGGCGTCCATCATTCTCCTGCAGGCCTCCATGTCAATGTCTCCGTCAGGAGTCAGAGCGCCTATCACCACGCCGTCAGCACCAGCGCTGCGGCAGGCCCGGATATCCTCCAGCATTGTCCTGATTTCCGATTCGTCATAGCAGAACCCGCCCTCGCGAGGTCTGATCAGCACATTGACAAGCAGGCCTCCGTCAGCAGCCTTTACAGCACTCCTGACCAGACCGATGGATGGGGTCACGCCTCCTGAACTGATTGCGGTGCAGAGTTCCACTCTTATTGCTCCTCCTTTCCGGGCCTCGAGCACGTCATTGGCCGAGATGCAGCATACTTCGATTTTCCTCATTTTCCAAAAATTTGCACAAAAATAATCTTTTTTGCCCTTCTTCTTCATTTTTACGGAGGCATTTATTAATTTTACCCAAACTTCTTACCTGAATATGAAGAAAGACATCATTTCCGCATTGGACTCGGCCTACGTCATCGACGGCATCAGGATGGACCTGACTCCCAGGCAGATCCTCGAGGCTGCTTCCGCAAGGGAGGAGGCGGGTGGCGGAACGGAAGAGGAGCCTGTCGTGGACGAGAGCGCGGACCCCATGCCTTACCGTACAGAACTGTCTGTCAATCATATATATGAATATGCGGCGGAAGTGTCCGGATTGGCGGACAGGGCCTCGCATGTACCGGCGGCATCCTCAGCTGACGTATCCAGAATCATTGTGGCCCAGTCCGTCATCGATACATTGTGGCAATGCGGGCATTTCAGAGTCTCGGACCTGGTCCTGGATGCGGAATGGAAATGGGACTTCACCGATGTAGGCAGCCATGCGGCATTCTATGCATCAGTGGAATCCACCTGCTGGTATACCGACATGATGGGTATAAGGCTGGGCGGCTACTCGCTCACCGAGGGGAAATGCAGCCTTGGTTTCACTCCATCGGTGGACGGGAAAGATGCGGACGGGGTCGATGACGAGGATGCAGCCGAACTGTTTACGGACCCCTTCACGACTGCGAACCCTGTTCTGGAAGATAATCGCAAATGCCCGGACACAATCCTTGGAGATCAGGATAACTGGCTGATATACATACCTTTCGACACCTGTTCATTCAGACTTGGAGGTTCCCTGCTGGAAGAGGCCGAAAAACTCGGACGGGGAAAAGCTCCGGAAATCGGGGATACCGACTACTTCATGGACTGCTTCGAGGTTGTCCGCGAGTTCGTGGAAGACGGGATTGTGCTTTCCGGGCGTACCGTAGGACGGGGAGGACTGATGACCGCATTGGGAGGACTGTGCACGGGAGGCATCGGAGCCGGAATAGACCTGGGAACTGTGAAGGAAATACTCTGAGAATAGGAGGAAACCCGGAAGGGGGCATCTACGGCATAATCCAGTCCCTGATAGGGAGCCGGGCTCCAGAGGGTGAAGATTGAAATAACCACATTGTCATGACATCAAAATACGCTAATGTCCCATCAGGCGGAAAGTCTGCCGGGAAACCGAAAATCTTCGTGCTCGACACCAATATCGTCCTGCACGACTACAAGGCGATCAAGAAGTTCCAGGACAATGACATTGTCATTCCGATTGCCGTGATAGAGGAGCTGGACAAGTTCAAGAAAGGCAATGATGCCCTGAGTTTCAATGCAAGGGGCTTCATGAGGCTGATCGACAGGCTCACCGAAGGGAAGATGTTCGGCAAGTCCGGAGTCCCTCTCGGCAAGGGTCTCGGCAACATCAAGATCGAACCGAACCACCCCTTCCCTGACGATATGAAGGACCTTTTCCACGATGACATCCAGGACCACAGAATACTCTCTACGGCAATATGGGTGAGGGACAATAATCCGGGACGTTTCACCGCCCTCGTCACCAAGGACATCAACCTCAGGATGAAGGCGAAGGCCGCAGGAATGGTGGCTCAGGACTATCTCACGGACAGAGTGGAAGAAAACCGCGTGGAAGACTCCCAGAAAGTCGTGCAGACCATCGACAACCTTCCTGCCGAGCTGCTTCAGGAACTGCAATACGGACAGAACAACTCCATCGGATGGCAGAATGTATCCCGGCAGGAGCCGAAGGCCAATCAGCTTTACAGATTCAAATGGCCTGACAGCGAGGAAGTTGTCTGCGGGCGTTACGATACGGATGCCGACAGGATTGTATTGGTGAAATCAAGGCAGGCATACGGAATCAAGCCGAGGAATGACGAGCAGAAATTCGCCCTGGACGCCTGTCTCAACAGGAAAATCCAGCTCGTGTCGCTCACCGGCGGTGCCGGAACGGGAAAGACTCTTCTCGCCCTCGCATCAGCATTGGAACAGGAGAGGGACTATGAGCAGATCATCCTGTCACGTCCCACTGTCGTCCTCGGGAATCAGGAAATAGGCTTCCTGCCGGGTGATCAGAAGAGCAAGATGTCCCCGTTCCTCCAGCCGCTCATGGACAATCTCAATGTCATCAAGTCCCTCTACAGGCCCAGCAGCAAGGAGTACCAGAAACTCGAAGGAATGGTGAACAGCGAGAAGCTGCTCATAACTCCGCTCGCCTACATCAGGGGAAGGAGCCTCGGGAAGGCATTCTTCATCATTGACGAGGCCCAGAACCTCACCCCTCACGAGATCAAGACCATCATCACGAGGGCAGGAGAGGACACCAAGATAGTGTTCACAGGAGACATATTCCAGATTGACCAGCCTTATCTGGACCAGTGGTCCAACGGTCTCACCCATCTCGGAGAGAAGATGGCCGGCCAGCGTCTTTTCGAGCACGTCTTCCTCCGCAAAGGCGAAAGAAGCGAACTCTCAGAGATCGCTTCCAGACTATTGTAGCAATAAAAAAGCCGCTTCACCAGAGAGAAGCGGCTTTTCTTTCATCTCGATCGGTGCAGTGCGTACAGGGCTCTATTCGTCAATCCTGACGCAGCGCACTGCGAGTCCGAATCCCGGGTTCGCAGGCGTTTCCACGCCGTATCCGATGCCTTCGAAACCGAATGACCATCTTGTAGGATAGGCATCGGCAGCCTTTCCGAAGTCGGCGTCACCGAGATTGAACATCGTGCTGTTCCAGAGGAAGGTGATTCCTCCGAAACCTCTGGCCAGCTCGCCCGAATAGCAGATACGTCCGGAGTTTCCGCAAGGGAACCAGGATTTCTCGCCGTTGAAAGTGTAATACCAGCCTATCGGGTCGTCGGTAGTTCCCACCTTTTCCATACGGGATTCGAAATCAGCTGTCTTTCCCCAGTCAGATCCGGCAGGCACGCGATAGCCGTAAGGACAAGGGTCCACATTGGTCTTGAACCTGTCACGATCGTCCCAGCTTCTGACAGTCCCGTACCAGGATCCGAGGAATTCCCAGTTCCACGGGCCTGAATACCATACTCCGTCCTTCTTGTTGTCAACACCGGTATAGAAGGTGGTCGGGTGCGCGTCGGCCTCCTCGCGGGTCGCGGCCTGACCATTGTCAAGAGTCCAGGCGAAATCGTATGCGCTGTTGAAGACAGTGTATTTCCTGGCTTCAGAGAATACCTGGGTCTCTCCCCACTCGTCCTCGTAGCCGCCAAAAATCGGAGATATCCTGCCGTACTGATAAAGTATCGTGCTCCAGGCTTTTCTCCCCTCCTCCTGAGTCGCTCCAGTGGCTCCGATGACCCTGTCGAGGAAGTAGGTATTGTCATTGACAAGAACATCTTTCGGCTTGTCAGTGCACCATATGAGCCAGGACCAGACCACATTGCCGCCGGCATCGAAACCGCAGATCACGGCATTGCCCTCATTGCCTGTGGCGTGGAACTTTATGGCCCCGGAGGAATAGCTGACATCGGAAATGATGTTCTGCTTCTTGGCGAATGCCTCATCCGAGCTTGCCCATATCCAGTCAGCAGAAGCAATCCTGATCGGTGTCCCGTCAATCTTCTTCGGCTCAAAGCCGTAGAATCCTTCGGAGGATACTATGTAGGTATTGGCCGGGTTGGCAAACTCCTGCCAGTCAAGATTGACGAAGAAGGACTCACTGGCCGTGGCATATTCCCCGGAGTAGCTCATTGCGGCTACCTGTATCTTGTAGGTCTTGTCCCAGTCCAGTTCGCTTACGGTGACTCTCTGCCTGCCCTGAACGACTTCCGTGCCGTTGAAGAGTATGTTCTCGACAGGCATGTTCTCAGGAAGTTCGTCGGCACGTGCAACGAGATATGAGGAATAGATGGAATTGGAGGAAATCACATCGAACGAGACCGAGTTGTTCTCGACGCTGATATTGTCAAGGCTGATTTCAGGCGCAGCGGCGGACTGCAATTCCTCATTGTCCCCGCAACCGGAGGCAATGAATGCGAGTCCCGCAAGAGCATATATCAATAAATTTCTGGTCATATTCTGTATCAATTAAAAACTGTATCCTACTCCCACGTTGAACGTATTCTTCATCGGACCGGAAGCATAGTTCCAGGAAATGTTCAGGCTGAAGCCGGCGAAAAGCAGGCCTGCCCCGGCTGAGAAGAATGAAGGGATGCCGGCTTCCCTGCCGCAGTAATGGCCTCCCGCACGGACGAAATAATGGTCGGCGTAGCCATACTGCACTCCGGCACTGGCGCATACCGCGGACGGGCTCATATACATACCAGCCTCGACCGTGGCATCAAGAGAATGCTTTCCGAAGCGCCAGTCTCCGTCAACACCCAGCTGGGCATAGTAGGGAAGCGGATAAGAATCCACCGGAATGCCGAGATTCTTGCCGGTGAGGCTCACTCCGAGCCATTCGAGCGGCTGATAGCGGAACTGGATGTCGGCAAAACCGGTGCGGCTGACATCCCTGACTCCGTCCATCTTCGGAGAATGCGAAGACTGGGCATAGTTGAGCGCTATTCCTGCGGAGAACTTCTCGAGAATCTTCCAGGTGAAACCGGCGCCGATTCTGAATTCGGAAGGTCTGAAAACCCCGAGAGACTCGCCGAACTCCCCGGTCACGCCATACTTGTCGCCGATGTTGCCGAGAAAGCCGAAGGTAAGGCCGAATCTCTCGTCAATGCCATAGACGACACCGAGGGATACTACGTCGGAGGCTGACACAGACGGCTGGAAATAACCGTAGGAAATGCCGGCGGCAAAGGATCCCCCACCGACTCCCGGGTCTGCCAGCGAGCCGAAATGCGAGAATGCCCCACTTGAAGAGGTCCCTCCCATCGCCATCGAAACCGGGTCCGGGGATATTGAAAGGAAAGACATTGCGTTATCCTTTGCCGCTGAGCTGATGGCAAATGTCAGCGGCAGGAGAAAAGCCAGAATATATCTTGTTTTCATCATTTCTTGGAGAATTTGGATTTGTAGGTTCCCTTTGCCGTCTCAAGGGCCAATGTATATACGCCGGGAGCAATGTCCGACAAGTCGATTTTCAATGGAGAATTGAGGGAAACGGAAACATCGGCGGCAGACCAGGCCACAGCGCCGGAAGCGGAATAGATCTTCACGGAAGCAGCGACATCCTCGCCGGTCCTGACATTGACAAAGTCGGTAGCCGGATTAGGATAGATGTCCATAGGGGCAGAAGCATCCCTCACGACAACGGTGAATTCCGACGAGGCAGAGGCGCCCCTCGCATCAGAGACAATGAGGCGCGCGCGGGTGCTGCCGGTTTTACTGCCGGTGAAAGAGGCTATACCCTCAGAATAGGAGAACGAGACTATGCTCCTGTCCGTCAATTCCACTGTAGCGAACAGAGGCTCCGCATCGGCGTCGCTGAAATAATCGCTGATGACGATTTCAGAGCTTGCGCCAGGCCCGTTGACAGCCAGTGATGGAACATCCATGACAAGCTCAGGAGCAGTGTTGGTGAGCACTGTAAAACTGAATTGCATGGAGCCCATTGCCCCGTACTCGTCCACCACGCTCACAGGCACAGTGTGCTTGCCCTCGGAAGCCTCGGCGCCGCGGATAAGGAGGGTTCCGATTCCATTGCCGTATGAGAACTGCATGCTGGACTCGAGATTGTCGATGAAGATGGTCACGTCGTGACCGTCCGGGTCCGTTGCCTCGAACTGCACATTGAGATTGTCCCAGGACCTGACTGTCAGATTGTTGCCGGAAAGGCTCCGAACAGAAGGCGAGGAATTCCTGCCGGTAGTCACGTGACGGACCTCCGAGAGTTCCGACTCGTTTCTGGCGAAGTCGGAGGCAGTCAATGCACAATAGTATCCCGTCTCGAACTCGAGATGCTTCAATGCAAGGCTTACACGTCCTTCACCCGCAGATTCCAGATCGGCAACCCGGAACTGCACCCTGGTCGCCCTGTTCAGCGTGGCAGCCGTGAATTCCGCCCTGCTGTAATAGACATTGATATAGCCTGCCCTGGCTGTTCCGCCGTCGTCCGAAGGCACGGCAAGCTCGCATTCAATGGAGTTGGACAATGTCGAGAGACCGAAGTCGGTCACAGGCTGCGGAGCTTCCCTGTTGAGGGTGGAGAGGGCCAGTTCGGCATCCACCATTCCCTTTCCGAGCTTTCCGATGTAGCCGGGGTTGAATTCATAAATGCTCTCGTCGGTGGCTCTCACGACAGCATCCCAAAGATCCCGGTTCGTATAGTCCGGTCCACCTGCTGCGGAGAGCAGCAGTGCAGCGATTCCGGACACGTGAGGGCAGGCCATCGAAGTACCCTGATAACCTCCGTACGAGCCGTCCGGCATTGTGGAGTAAACGCCTCCGTCAGGGAAGGTCTGGTCTCCTCCGGGAGCGCAGACAGTAACCCAGTCACCGTAATTGGAATAATATGCCAATGAGCCGTAAGGTCCGATTGCAGCGACTGAGATCACCTTCTCATAGGCTGCCGGCAGAGCCATCGTGACGGCATCATTGCCGGCGGCAAAGATGACCAGACCTCCCTTCATGGGGCCGATCTGGTTTCCGTCCGGATCACAGCCAGCCACTTCTATGAAGTAGTCTATGCCCTGCTTCACTGCAGGAGGAAGAGTGGTTACGTGCTGTTTCTCGTCATATCCCCAGCTGTTCTGGGCAATCACCGCACCGTTCTCGGCTGCATACTGGAATGCCTTGAGCATATCCGCTCCCTTATTCACGGTCGGGTCAATCATCTGGACACCCATTATCCTGACTCCGGGAATGTCCGGGTATCTTCCTCCGGCCACGCCGCAGACTCCTATTCCGTTGTTGTTGGCGGCGGCGACAGTACCGGCCACGTGGGTACCGTGATCCACCGGATGGATGGCCGCATTGCCGGTCACGAAGTTGTATCCGTGGATATCATCCACATATCCGTTGCCGTCATCGTCCCTGCCATTGCCGGGAATCTCCGCCTCATTGGTCCATGCATTAGGCTTAAGATCGGGATGGTCGAAATCGACGCCGCTGTCCAGGACAGCCACTATCACATCGCTGCTTCCGAATACGCCGTACTTGTCCCAGGCCCTCTGGAGGCCCATGTCAATGCCCTTTCTGAAGCCAAACTGGCCCGTATTGTTGTAATGCCACTGATGGGATGCGTAATATGGGTCGTTCATTGTCACGGACATTTCCCTGACCTTGTAGACAGGTTCAGCGCTCACTATGCAGCCGCCTGATTTTCCCGCCGCGGAAACCGCCCTGGTGACCGGCGTCTCTTCAGCGAGCCCGGCCTCGAACCAGCGGTGAAGGCCATGTTTGCGCTGCATCTTCTCATACTTTCCACCTATGAAGAAGCACGGTTTCAATGACACCACATTCATTGAGGCAAGTTCCTCCGGAATGTCCGAAACCCTGACGAAGCCGCCATTGGCCGAAGCCGAAAGAATCAGTCCGTCTGCCACTTCCTCAGTCAGCTGGAGCCTCATCACTCCCGGCTCGCAGGCATCGGACTCAAGGGTATTCACACCGGTCTCCGTTCCCGCATTGATTTCCACCGGCTCAGTCTGGCAGGAGACCAGGGCAATCATGAGCGCCAGAATGGAACATATAGTTGTCTTTCTTTTCATTTTCCTGATAATTAGTTGGCTGTCAATACAATGTCCTTGTCATAGAGTTCCTCGAAATACTGTCCGTCAACATTGAAAATACCATATTGCTTTACAGTAAGAGTCTGTCCATCCCCGCTTACGCCGATCTCGAAGGAGTTCCCCACCTTGATCACGCCGCCGACAAAGCTGGCGATAGGGGCAAGCTGGAATGTATCATTGTTGATGGAGAAGAAGCTGGACGAGGACGAGAACTTGATGGACTGGGTGTTCACATCCACCGCACCCATCACGTAGTTGGTCGTCTTGTCGGAAGGCTTGTAGCCCGGCAGCACGTGCTCCAGATAAGGGTCGAAATTGTATAGGGCCACATACTTGCGGTCAGCGCTGACAGTCACATAGACCTGATGGTTCCTGTATATCGTATTGTCTCCGGCTGATACATAATCGCCCACGTAAGTGTCGGCCAGCTTGTAATACCAAGGCACATCCGGGACCTCGACTGCCACCTTTTCGGAATAGACCGGTCCGTCCACGGTGGATGCCGCTGCCATTATCCAGTTTGTGGTACCCGGAGTGACTTTCACGGATACATTGAAGGTTCCGTCGACCGGCTTCATCGGAGTGTAGGACGACTGGTAGAAATCGAAATCGGTGGAGGACATCAGCCCGGCTTCCGGCCTGAGCATCATATTGTCAAATCCGGACAGGGTGATATCCACGCTCAGCGTTCCGGTGAACTCGTCCACCTCGAAATTGTCTCCGAGACTGACCTCGATATTGTCCTTGCGCCCGGCAAACCCTGCCTCGACCTCATCCTTGTCCTCAGCCAGACCGCAGGAAAGAACCAGCAGCCCGGATATGGACAAAGGCATCATAAATCTCATATAATCAGTAATATGTCTCATAATTCAATCTTTAGAGCGGGTTCTGGTCTTTTTCCGTGATGTAGATATTTTCCTGGAGTTCCCTCTGAGGGATCTGGAAAAGCCAGTATTTGTGATGGGCGGGCACATCCACGATGACATTGAGGAACTCCATATTGTGGTTGGTTCCCTCATATGAGCGGATGCATCCCTCGGAATTGCGCCTCCTGTCATAATAGGAAAGTCCCTCTCCCCAGAGCTCTATTCTCCTCTGGAGATGAACCTCTTCAAGGGTCGCATCCTGATTCCAGGCCGGATTCCTCGTGACAGCGAACTCCGCAAGCACCGCCTGCGCCTCAGACTGCTTGCCAAGATGTATCAATGATTCAGCCTCAATGAGATACATCTCCGATGCCCTCATATAAATGTAGTCCTGGAGCCACTGGTCCATATAGCCGAACTTTCTCGCCGCATACGGCAATGTCGAAGCCACCGCTGACGCATCAGCCGCCGCATCTCCCCCGTTCGGGCCGTTGAAGAGGCCCTTCCTGAGGTCCGAATTGGGAATGGCGTCGTAGAGCTTCCTGTCAATCAGCTTGCCCAGCTGGTCAAGTCCAGCATATCCAGGGCAGTCATTGCTCATCTGCGAGAAGAACGAGGCATAGGTCGTCTGGGTCTCGGCGGTGTGGTTGAAGCCCCACATGACTTCCGCATCCTCAATGTCCATGAAACCGGAATAGAGCCGGTTCGCATCCATGAGGACATAGCCTTTCCTTGCCTCGGCAGCCATCGAGGCGGCCTTGTCCCACTGCTGGGTGTAGAGATAGTACCTGGCCGCGAGGCCCTGTGCCACCTGCTTGTCTATGAACATCTTGGAAGGCCTGACATAGCCGTCAAGAAGCGGAAGGGCAGCATTGATGTTCTCCTCGATGTGCTCGCATACGATGCCGAGAGTGTTCCTTCCCTGCCTTGAGGCAATGATGTCCGAGCTCTTGGCATCCCTGGTGGCATAGACTATCGGCACTCCGGAAGCCTCCTTGTTGAATGCTCCCGAGGCATCCGTCGGATCCTGGAAATACATCATCAGATAAAGGTAGGAAATCGCCCTTACCATATATGCCTGGCCCAGATTCGCCCTTGAGGACGGGTTTGAAGGATCAACGCCCGGCTGGAAGAAGTCGATGATGGTATTCGAGTTGTTGATCAGAGTGTAGAAGGTTGACCAGAGCTGTGTAGGCCTCTTGTAGTCATATTCCCTGTAGTCGAAGGCATAGTCGTACATTCCCCAGCCCCTCGCTCCGTGGAGGACAATGTCACCGGCCATCCAGTCACCGATCATAAGGCAGGAAAGCATTCCGAAGTCGTCATGCTCGCTTCCGGAGGTTCCTCCGGCATTGTACTGGACCATGAAAGAGTAAAGTCCAGACACATAGGATGCGAGATAATCCGGGTCGTTCTCCACCATCTGGGCGGCTTTCTCACCCGTAAGATAGTCGGTCGTCTCGACCCCGAAGTATTTGTCAGAGCAGGAGACGGCTGAGATGACAGCAGCTCCGGCCAGGATGATATTGCGAATCAGTTTCATCATTTTCATTCCTCCCTCATTAGAAAGTGATCGATACACCGCCAGATACGGTTCTCAATGCAGAATAATTGAATCCTGTGCTTCCGTTGAACGACTGGCGCACGTCAAGTCCGCGCCTCTTCGACTTGTACCAGAGATTGTCTCCGGTCACATAGATCCTGAGGTTCTGGATTCTGGCGCGTGACATCAGCTTGTCCGGGAAAGTGTAGCCCACTGTGGCGTTCCTTATGCTGATATAGGAAGCCTTCGTCAGGAAGCGGGTTGACATCTGGTTGGCGCCCTGATATGCGTTCTGCACGCGTGGAACGTCAGTGTCGGTATTCAGCGGGGTCCATCTGCGGAAAATATCCTTGTGCCAGTTGGTTCCGAGGGAGCCCGCGCTCATCAGTGAAGAATATCCGGAATCCATGCACCATCCGCCAATCTGATATGCGAACGAGGCACTGAGGTCCACTCCGAAGAACTTGAACGATGTCGTGAATCCTCCGTAGAGGTCAGGGATGGCAGACTTGCCAAGCTTGACCTTGGTTGCCTCCGACACTGATGAGACATAGCTCACCGTCGTGGTGCCATCCTCATTTTCAGTGTATTTGGCATACATAGGAAGTCCGGATACAGGATTCACGCCCTTCCATTCGTACAGATAGAAATCGTAGAGTGAGCCTCCCGTGGAGCGGAAATAAGGATATGCCTCATACCCCTCCTTCGGCTTGTCGGAAGGGAGTTTGGTCAATGCATTCCTGTAATGAGTTCCGTTCACCGTGATGTTCCACTGGAAATTCCTGTGCTTGAAGATATCGGCGCTGACCTCAAACTCGATACCGGTGTTCTTCATGTCCATATCGTTGACGAGCTGGCTGCTTGGAGAGCCCTGGCTGAGGGCCAGCGGCCGGTAGTAGATCATGTCCTTGGTCACCTTTATGAAGAAATCCGCATTCACGCTGACTCTGTCGAAAAAGCGGCTCTCGAACCCGGCGTTGAAGTTGCGGGACTTTTCCCAGGTCACGTCAGGGGCGGCGCGGAAGACCCTCTTGATGGAAGGTTCGCCGTCCACTCTCTCTACTGCGTAAAGGTCCTGGTAAACCTTTGTGACGCCGATGTTGTCATTTCCCTGGGTTCCGTAGCTGGCCTTGAGTCTCAGATAATCCACCGCGCTGACTCCGCGCAGGAAACTCTCCTGCTTCAGATTCCAGGAAAGTCCGGCGGACCAGAAACTGCCCCATCTGCTGTCCGGAGCGAACCTCGAAGATGCATCCCTTCTGTAAGATGCTGAAAGGAAATACTTTCCGCCATAGGAATACTCGGCCCTTCCGAAGATTCCCTGAAGGAAATACTCGGCGGTAGAGGAATTCAGGTACTGGTAGAATGCCGCATTTGCGAAGTCTGACACAGTCGGGTCCAGATAGTTCGTCATCTGTCCGGAAAGTCCGTAGTTGCGGTCCTTCTTGATCTCGTGTCCGAGAAGGACATTGAGGCTGTGGTCCCCGAATGTCGGCGACCAGGTCAGAAGCTGGTTGGTGTTCAATGCGGTATATCTCGACATGGACTGCGAGCCGCGGCCGTTCACTGTCTGGGCATCACCTCCCGCAGGAGTCTGGAACACGTCCGACTTGGTATTGAAGAGGTCGTATGCGAGATTGACCGTGAATTTCAAATCCTTGCGTATCTGAACGTCAATGTAGCCCCTCGTGGTGAGGTTGTCATTGATAGTCTTGTTCTTGGAGGTCATCAGCTGGCCGTATGGGTTCGAGAGCTGGCCGAACGCCCTGAGATCGTATCTGTAAATCGGATAGATCGGAGCGATTGTCTGGCCGAAGAAGAAGAGGTTGTTGTAGGTAGAAGAGCTGCCTCCGCCGTAAGTCTGCTGCACCGTATTTGAATAGGAGAAGTTCAGACCGGCCTTGAGCCATCTGTAGATAGTCTGGTCAACCTTGGCCCTCACCGTTATACGGTCGAAGCCTGAGTTGGGAACATAGCCTTCATCATTGAGGTATGATGCCGAGAGATAGACCTGTGTCTTCTCTGTACCACCGGCTATGCTCAGGTTGTACTCCTGACGGACTCCATTGCGGAATACGTCCTTGTTCCAGTCGTCAGTCCACTTGAGCTCCGATGCGGCCGGATTGAGCTTGCCCGTGCGCGGGTCGATCACCTCGTCGTCATTTATTCCCCGGTAAACATTGTACTTGAGCAGCCTTATCAATGCTCCCGAAGCATAATAGTCGGCCTGGGACGCGCTCATGGGATTCTCAGTCCTGTAATATGCGGCATTGCGGAGAGCCTCCCAGGTCATCTCGTAATACTCTCCGGGGTCGGAGATGACGTCGTAGGAAGGAACGCCCCGGGAATTGAATCCGGCCTTGGCGTCAAACGACACCCTGACCCTCTCCGATGTTCCCCTCTTGGTCGTCACCATTATGACTCCGTTTGATCCGCGGGCTCCGTACATCGAGTTAGCGGCAGCGTCCTTCAATACCGTAAGCGATTCTATATCATTGGCCGGCAACGAGTTGAGACTGCCCTCATAAGGCACGCCGTCAACTACGATGAGCGGACTCTGGGATGCTGACACCGAGCCGAGTCCCCTGATGATGATGCTGGAACCGGAGCCCGGAGTGCCGGACGAGCTGGAGGTCTGAAGACCGGATACGGCTCCTTCGAGGGACTTGGAGATGTTGGATGTCTTCATCTTGGCCAGCTTCTCCCCGCTCACCTGCGAGGCCGAACCCACGAACGAGGACTTCTTCTGAACTCCGTAAGCCACGACAATTGTCTCGTCAATACTCTCCGAATCCGGCTCGAGGGCGGCATTGAGAACATTATCGCGGCCAACCGCCGCCTCCTGGCTGAGATAGCCTATTGAACTG
>SFPH01000144.1 GCA_004552115.1 Bacteroidales bacterium | reverse complement strand
TTTTCCAGACCCCTTTCTCAATCGGGGTTGCAAAGGTAGAAACTTTTTTTGATTCCGCAAAACTTTTTTGAAGTTTTTTTGGCTTTTCTATCCCCCGGCCATCCTGCCGCAGCGACCCTCGTTTCAAACGGGATTGCAAAGGTACTACTTTTTTCTTTCCCTCCAAACTTTTCCGGAACTTTTTTTCACCGCTTTCCGGACCGGGAATCAGGGTTTATCATTTTAAGTTGCAGGTTGGGCGGGAGTTATGGAATCGAAAAAATTTTCGGTCATTTATACCCTCCGCACCCGGCATGGATGTCATATGCTGCTGCCCTATCCTGGCATAGACCTCGGAAACCTTGAAGAAGCCCTTCGACATGAAGAACTCATGGGCGGGATGATTTGCAGATAACCTGGCTGATTTGCGGATAATCATAAAAAAGGTGACTGAGAAAATCTCAGTCACCTCAAATCTGGTAGTCCCGAGTGGAATCGAACCACTATTTAAAGTTTAGGAAACTTCCGTTCTATCCGTTGAACTACGGGACCATCGGGGAAAAAGGAGCTTATTCAGCAACCTTCTTCTCAATAATCTGACGGCCTCTGTAATAGCCGCACTCTGGGCATACTCTGTGATACATTACTGTAGCACCGCAATTAGGGCATGTTGCAAGAGTAGGAACTGCAGCGAAATCGTGAGTTCTCCTCTTATCCCTTCTTTGCTTAGAAAGTTTGTGTTTCGGATGTGCCATTGTTATCTACTTTTAAATATTTTTTCATCTCTCCGTGCTCCGGACTAAAGTCCATTCTCTTCATCAAACAATCCCTTGAGCACGGCAAAGGGACTTTCTGCTTTATCTTCATTCCTCTCCTGCGGGACAAAGTCCTCTCCGGAAAGAAATCTGAGGGCAACAGGGTCGCATTCTCCATCAGGATGAACCTTCTTCATCGGCAGAGCAAGACAGGCGAAATCGTAAACCGTCTGGCTCATGTCCAGTTCACCGCCATCCTCGGGAAGATAAACAGTCTCTCTCTCATCTTCTTCGCTCACCACAATCTCCTCTCCGCTGACAGGCTCGGTACCGAACTTGATGCTCTGGCTGATCCTGCTTCTGACCGGCAAGCTTACATCTGCTCCGCATCTGTCACAGGCCACGGTCAGATTTCCGCTGACCTCCGCATCGATCCCGAGGTATGTACCGGATTTCTCCACCTCCACATCCACCAGGATTTCGGCATCCTTGATGTCCTTGTTGTCAAAATTTCTGAAGAACTCTGCTCCTGCCTTCCAGGAGAACCGGGTCCTGCCCTGTTTCAATCCATTCAAAGGTATTATAAAAGCATCTTTCATATCGCCCATAAATAGATAGGACCGCAAAGGTAATAAATAATTTTGGAATATCAATCGTCTTCGCCGCTTTTTCTTTTTCTTTCTATCGGATCCAGGTAAATCTTACGGATTCTGAGATGGTGCGGAGTGACCTCAACTAATTCATCTTCATTGATATACTCCAACATTTCCTCAAGCGACATCTTGACCGGAGGCGGAAGAATAATTTTCTCATCGCTGCCGGCAGCGCGGACATTCGACAACTTTTTGGTCTTGCAGATGTTGACATTGAGGTCGCGGTCGCGGGTATGCTCGCCTACCACCATTCCCATGTAAATCTCCTCGCCCGGCTCAACGAAGAAGCGGCCGCGGTCCAGAAGCTTGTTCATCGAATAGGCCACCGCCTCGCCGGTCTCCAAAGAAACCAGGGAGCCGTTCATCCTATGCTCGATGTCACCCTTGTAAGGCTGGTAATCCTTGAACCTGTGGGCCACCACAGCCTCGCCCTGGGATGCCGTGAGAAGATTGCTCCTGAGTCCCATGAGGCCGCGGGTAGGAATCTCGAACTCGAGAAGCGTCCTGTCTCCCCTCGGCTCCATATGTATCAATGCGCCCTTTCTCCTTGTGGAAATCTCGATGGCTGCGCCTACAAACTGTTCCGGGACCTCGATGCTGAGTTCCTCGATAGGCTCGCATCTCTGCCCGTTGATCGTCTTGTCAAGCACCTTCGGCTGACCTACCTGAAGTTCGAATCCCTCCCTTCTCATCTCCTCGATGAGTACTGAAAGATGAAGCACGCCACGACCGTAAACCACAAACGAATCGGCATTGAGACCCGGCTTCACGCGAAGTGCGAGATTCTTCTCCAACTCCTTGTCAAGACGGTCCTTGATATGCCTGGAAGTCACGAACTTGCCGTCCTTTCCGAAGAATGGGGAATTGTTGATGGTGAAGAGCATGCTCATTGTCGGCTCGTCCACGGCAATCGGAGGGAGGGCTTCAGGATTCTCGTAATCCGCAATGGTGTCGCCGATCTCGAAGCCGTCGATGCCCACCACGGCGCAGATATCTCCGCATTTCACCTCCTTGACCTCCTTCTTTCCGAGACCGTCGAAAATCAGCAGCTGCTTGATCTTCTGTTTCTCAATCCTGTCATATCTCTTGCAGAGGCTGACATTCATTCCCACGGAGAGAGTCCCCCTGGTAACCCTGCCGACCGCAATACGTCCGACATATGGAGAATATTCAAGTGAGGAAATGAGCATCTGAGGTGTACCCTCGTTCATCGCAGGAGCTGGAATCACCTCGAGAATGGCATCCAGCAATGCGGTGATGTCATTGGCCGGAGTCTTCCAGTCATTGGACATCCAGCCCTGCTTGGCGCTTCCGAAAATCGTCTTGAAATCAAGCTGGTCCTCATTGGCATTGAGAGAGAACATAAGGTCGAAGACCTCCTCCTGCACCTCGTCAGGGCGGCAGTTAGGCTTGTCCACCTTGTTCACGACAACGATAGGCTTCTTGCCCATCTGGAGTGCCTTCTGAAGGACGAAACGCGTCTGAGGCATACATCCCTCGAACGCATCCACCAGCAGGAGCACGCCGTCGGCCATGTTCAGCACTCTCTCCACCTCTCCTCCGAAATCACTATGGCCGGGAGTATCGATAATATTGATCTTTACACCTTTATATACTACAGAGACATTCTTCGCAAGAATGGTGATACCTCTTTCCCTCTCGATATCATTGTTGTCCAGAATCAGCTCTCCGAGATTTTCCGGCTGACGGACAAGATTGGCCTGATAAATCATCCTGTCCACGAGGGTGGTTTTTCCGTGGTCAACGTGCGCGATAATCGCGATGTTCCTTACATCCATATACTTTTCCAATAAAACAACCTGCAAAATTACTCATTTCTTCGGTTTTAATGAACTTTTTGTATTAATTTTGCGATATAAAAATCAAAATATGACCGAAAAAATCATCATTCTCGATGCCGGTTCCCAGGTGACCCAGCTCATTGGACGACGCCTGAGGGAACTGAACGTCTTCTGCGAAATCTACCCTTACAACAAGATGCCGGAAATTGACCCGTCAGTGAAGGGAGTAATCATTTCCGGAAGCCCTTGCTCAGTAAGGGACGCAAATGCGCCGCAGATCGACATTGACTCAATTATCGGAAAACTTCCCCTTCTCGGGATCTGCTACGGAGCGCAGTACATCGCCTCCAGATGCGGCGGCAGCGTGGAAGGCTCGCTCGCAAGGGAGTACGGACGCGCAATGCTGAACGTGGTGAAGGCAGACTCCCCTCTCCTGAAGGGCGTAGAGGCACATTCCCAGGTCTGGATGTCCCATGGCGACACGATTTCCGCCATCCCGGGCAATGCGGAGGTGATCGCTTCCACCGACGACGT
>SFPH01000143.1 GCA_004552115.1 Bacteroidales bacterium | reverse complement strand
ATCTACTCCAGGAGACGCAATGCGATGTCCGGAGAAAGGATCGAGATTGACGTCATGAATATGATGCTCGATGCCTCCGAGGTCATTGTAAACAATTCGGACGGAATGTCTTACGAGGATTTCTCATCATACCTGATGGCCCAGCTTTCCATTGACCCCGGCTTTGACGAGGCATTCTATGAGAAGGCCAGGCCGGAGGAGCTCAAGTCGAGGCTGACCGAGCAGATGAAGGCTGTATATGACAGGAGGATGGATGCAATGATCGAGCGCGTCAATCCGTTCATCAAGGACGTTTACGAGAAGCAGGGCGAGAAATGGCAGAACATTGCCGTTCCGATCACCGACGGCCGCAAGGTTCTCAACCTCGCTTTCAATCTGAAGAAGGCCTACGAGTCCAACGGAAAGGAACTTGCCAAGTCATTGAGCAAGACCATTATACTCTATCAGATCGACGAGCACTGGAAGCAGCAGCTCCGTGATATGGATGACCTTCGCCAGTCAGTCCAGAATGCGGCCTATGAGCAGAAGGATCCTCTCGTTGTCTATAAGCTGGAGAGCTACAATCTCTTCGCGGCGATGCTCGAATCCCTGGACAAGGATGTGCTTTCGTTCCTCTTCCGGGCATCGATATATCTCCGCGAGCCTGACCAGGCGCAGCAGGCCAGGGCAGCCGTGCAGCCAAAGACGGATATGAGCCGTATGAATACCCAGAGGGGAGACCTTTCCACCAATTCCGGCAAGCCGCAGACCAAGATGCCTGTTCATGCCGAGAAGAAGGTCGGAAGGAATGACCCTTGCCCTTGCGGTTCGGGCCTGAAGTACAAGAACTGTCACGGCAAAGGATTGGTATAGAGTAAGTTTCATCTTGAAAATTAAGCGTGTATGAGTTCAAAACCACAGACTCCTGCTGTAAATGTAAATGAGGTCAGCAGGATTTCAACAGGAACAGTAATAAAGGGAGAGATCAATTCTCCTAACGATATCCGCATTGACGGTGCATTTGAAGGAAAGCTTGTCTGCAAGGGCCGCGTGGTGGTCGGAGAGAAGGCTGTCATCAAAGGTGACATAATCTGCGAGAACCTGGATTTCTGGGGCAGGCTTGAGGGAAGTCTCTATGTCAAGGATATCCTCAGCCTGAAGGATACCTGCGAAGTGGCCGGAGACCTGCATGTCAAGAGGCTTGCTGTCGAGCTCGGTGCCCGTTTCAACGGAGCCTGCAGGATGCTCACCGAAGGAGAGTTCGACAAGCTTGCAGGTATTGCTCCGAAGAAGGAGCCGGCCGCTGCTGAGGCCAGGAAGGACTGATTGCCAACATAAGCCCGGTTACAATGGCCCATACCAATGAGGAAAAGCTGTCGCAGTTCGGCAGGGTGCTGGATGTGATGCGCGAACTGAGGGAAAAATGTCCCTGGAATGCCGCCCAGACAATGGAGTCTCTCCGTCCGATGACACTCGAGGAGGCATACGAACTGAGCGACGCCATCCTGAAGAAGTCGGAAAGCGACATTGAGAAGGAGCTCGGAGACGTGCTCCTTCACGTTGTGTTTTATTCCCGCATTGCGGAGGAGAGGGGAGAGTTTGACATTGCTGATGTGATGGATCGCCTCTGCGAGAAGATGATTTTCCGTCATCCTCATGTTTTTTCCGATACTGAAGTGGCTGATGCCAAGGAAGTTTCAGAGAACTGGGAGATGCTCAAGACCAAGGAGAAGGGAGGCAACAAGCGCATTCTCTCCGGCGTTCCGGATTCGCTGCCTCCAATATTGAAGGCACTTGCGATGCAGGACAAGGCCAGGGGAGTGGGCTTCGACTGGGAATGTCCTTCGCAGGTCTGGGACAAGGTGAAGGAGGAGCAGGTGGAGTTCCAGGACGAGCTTGAGGCCATGGCTGAGGAAGAGAAGGGTATTGATGTCAATGTCAATGAGGCCCCGCTTCCGGGTTCCGCACGTGACCGTGCCGAGGAGGAACTCGGCGATTTCATGTTTGCTGTGATCAATGCGGCCCGCCTCTATGGCCTGAATCCGGATACTGCCCTTAACCGTGCCTGTGACAAGTTCCGCCGCCGTTTCACCTATCTTGAGGAGAATACTATCCGCAAAGGGCGCAATCTGACTGACATGACTCTCGCCGAGATGGATGCCATCTGGGATGAGGGCAAGGCAAAGGGACTCTGATTATCGAATTTCCTGACATGAGCTGGCTTGAGAGGACTGAGATGCTGGTTGGGGAGGACGGGATAGCTCGCCTGTCGTCCGCCAGGGTGGCCGTAATCGGTGTCGGAGGTGTGGGCGGCTATGCTGCGGAGATGATTGTCCGTGCCGGAGTAGGCCATATTCTCATTCTTGACAGCGATGAGGTCTCGGTATCCAACCGCAACAGGCAGCTTCTGGCCCTGAACTCTACGGTCGGACGTCCGAAATGCCAGGTTTTGAAGGAGAGGCTGCTGGATATCAATCCGGACCTTGACATTGTGACGGTTGAGAAATTCATCATTGCGGAGGGTGCCGTTCCCGATTCCGGGTTCGAGGATGCTTCCGGTACGCCGTCCCAATTGCTGGGTTCCTATGAGTTCGACTACGTGGTGGATGCCATCGATACTCTTTCTCCCAAGCTGGAACTGATAAAGTATTGTATGGACAGGAAGATTCCGCTTGTCTCTTCGATGGGGGCGGGAGCGAAGTTTGACGTGACCAGAATAAGGATCACGGATATTTCGAAGTCTTTCCAATGTCCTCTTGCGCATATGGTCAGGAAGCGTCTCGGCAAGATGGGTATCCGCAAGGGCTTCAAGGCTGTGTTTTCCGAGGAAATAGCAGACCGGTCCTCCATTGTTCTGGAAGCCGGTCGCAACAAGAAATCCCAGGTCGGGACTATTTCATATCTCCCCGCATCGTTCGGTTGTGCCTGCGCCCAGGCCGTCATCACGGGACTGCTTGGCGTGTAGGCCCGCATCGGGGGAGTCTATCTATTCGGACAACTTGGTCCAGAACGAGTTTCTGCCGAAGGTCGGAACTCCGACGTAACCTCTCAATGTCAAATCTCCATTTTCTTTTCTCTTGACTGTGGCCTTGTAGGTGTTTCCGCTTTCCGGGTCGTAGATTGTGCCGCCCTTCCATTCGTTCTTTCCGGCATCGAAGGTCATGTCCTTCAGGATTACTTTTCCGGCCAATGCCTTGCTCCTCAGCGATTTGTCAGGATTCTTGACATCCAGGGCTCCTTCGACTACGGTCCAGATCAGGGTTCCGATGTATTTCCCGTCGGCTTTGGTTATCTTGATTTTACCGGTTCCCTCCTCGGAGAGGTAGGTGCCGAGAATGGAGTCTGCGTTCTGGGCTGAAAGGGCTGCCGCTGACATTATCATTGCGGCGAGGATTACGATTAACTTCTTCATTGTCATTGAATTGAAATGGTACTTTGCCAAACGGCTCAAATATTATCCTTTTGGGCGAATCTTTGCAAAGTTAGAAAGATTTTGTAAATTTGTAAACTATAGTAGCTAAAAGTGTACTAAAACTTGGTTTATGTCGCAATATATTATATCCGAGGTAACTACGAGGAAGGATCTCAAAGCATTCATAAAGTTTCCAGATGAGCTTTACAAGGACAATAAGCAATATGTCCCCGCCCTTCACTCGGACCAGATGGCGAGCCTGACCAAAGATTATGAGAAGATGGTGGAAGATCTGCTTCCGTTGGCGATTGATTTTAAAACCTGTACCGCGCCGAGTGAG
>SFPH01000142.1 GCA_004552115.1 Bacteroidales bacterium | reverse complement strand
TGTCCTTGGAATGCCCTGAGTGCGCGTGCTTCAGCCTCGTAAGTTTTCATTGTCTGGGAATCCCTGAATGAAGAACTCTTTGATCGACGGAGGAACTCGTTGCAAAGTCCTATCTGATAATAGATTCTTGAAAACATTGCGGTGACGAACACATCGGAAGTTGTCCAGGAGAGTCCGTGGATGTTGTACAATGTCTGGTCATTCCAAGGACATACAGCTTCATCTGTAGTATATTCGTTCATATAAAATAGAGCCCTCAGATACTGTCCGTATCCACCATCGATACCGTCAATGTCGGTCGTAACCGGAGCAGTCAATTTGTAGGTACGTGAGTCACCAAGCTCACGGTCTGTAACAGCAGAACCGGCATCAAGCTTGCCGGTCAGGTCAATGACCATCTTCCTCCCCTCTTCGGAAAACATAATGAGCATCAACTCATTGATTTCGCTTTCATAATCATAGATTCCCCTGGTCATCACGACATCACTTCCCTTGCCGAGATTAATCAGGACATCAAGTGAAGCCGGGAGTCCCGACTCGAAATTCACACGTGTCATTTCTTTCTGGCATCCCGCCAGAACAGAGGCGCAGCATACGAGCGCCAAAATGATATGCTTTCTCATAAAGCCCTCCCTAATCGAATGTCACCTGATTCTCGAAGGTGTCATATTCCTCCACCTTCACTGTAACGTCTTCCTTCCCGATTTCCTTGACAGGCTGGGAAGCGGCGAGAAATGCAGACTCGAGAGATAATCTCGCCATTGAGGTCGCAGGGACCTCGTAAGTTTTCAATTCATTTTTCATTTCGTATTCAACAATTTTTATGCATCTATCCCACCGGAGGATGCGAACATAATATCAATCTTGAATACGTTTTGACATAGGTAGTTAGTTAATAGTTAAAAACCCGCCGGCCCTGTACCTGGCCGACGGGTTTGATTTACTCAACGCTTCACAGCGGCTTTCAATCATTGCGGGTTATCACTGCCCTGCTCAAGCTTGGGTCATCGTAGAACATATTGCCTACGCCGCCTTTGTATTCAACCTTGAGCATGGATGCAGGGACATTATATTCGTTGACCAGACAATCGTAAACAGCCTGAGCCCTTTCACGGCTGAGACGCTGGTTGATAGACTCTGTTCCGGTGCCCTCATCAGCATATCCGGTGATGGTATAATGCAGATTGTTGGTCTTTATGATTTCTGCAAGGATGGCAAGATTGGACTTGGATTCCTTTGAAAGTTCGCTCTTGGCAATCTCGAATACCACGTAGTATGGAGAAGAAACGACATTGACCTTGTGGATTTCCTCAGGCTTGCGGTTGCGGAGGGAATCAACCTCCTGTGCAAGGTCCTCATTGTCCGATTTCAGAGTCTCAAGTTCCTTGAGTATGCCGGAAACATCCTCGCTGATGGTCTTTGTGACAGTCTTAGGACGGATCCATCCTCTCGGTGCGAATGTATAGGCCAGACCGAAAGAGAGCGAAAGCGCTCCGTCAACTCTCCTTCCGCCTCTGTCCTTGTCGAACCTGTCATTGGTCAGCATGGAGCGGAGGTCAATGGTGAAATCGAGCCCATCGGTGAGCCTCAATGCATTGTAGATGCCGAGATGACCGGTGATCTCATTCTGGGTAGGCGCATCATAAGATCTTCCGTATCCGACTCCCATATATGGGGAGAGATCCCAGAATCTTTCATCATTCGGCTTTCCGAAGAGATTGCAGAGATTGAGCATGGCGTCAACCTGGAGATTGAAGTAATTGAACTTGTTCTCGCTATAGGTATTGTTGGCGTCAAGCGTCGCTCCCTTGTAGTAAAGTCCGTTGTAGAGGAACCTGGCTCCGATCCACGGAGTAAACCATTTTCCGACATAGACTTCGAGGTCCGGAGAAATCCTCTTTCCGAAGGAGATGGACTTGTCACCGTCTCCGAAATAAACCTGCGGGCCGGCAGCCACGCCGATGAACCAGTTGCCCTTAGGGCCGGATGTCACCACGCTGTACTTTTCCTTGCTGTACTCCACTGTCTCCTCGGCAACTGTGTTGACAGTGGTCTGCGCAAACGCAGGAAGCGCCAGGGCCGCACTCAATATTGATAATACAAATTTTCTCATAGAAATTACGATTTTAAAAATCATTCACCTTTGACAACTACTGAGCCTGCCTTGAATTTCGAATCCGCATTCCAGTATTCGAATTCAATCTTGACATTTTCCTCAGGCACATTGAATTCCTTCACGAGGCAATCCTTGACCATCTCTGCCCGATGCTCGACAGTCTTCCTTGCGGCAGAATCCGCATTGGCCGGATACATGCCGACGAGAACAACCTTGGAGCCGCTCTTGGCAATGATCTCGGAGAAGAGGCTCAGATTGACCTGATACTCTTTCCCAAGGGCCTCGGAGCCATCCTTGAAGAATATCTCGTAAGCGGTTACGAACTTGTTGACAATCACCTCATTGGTGCCTACCTCAACGCCTTTTAGCTTCTCTGCCTCAGCTGCGAGTGCATCGTTTTCAGCCTTGAGCTCATTGATCTGCCTGATGAGGTCGTCGGAATTTCCGCGCACGTATCTGGTGACATTGGCCTGGCGGCCGAAGCCCCTCGGCTTGAACTTGTAGGAGACACCGACAGTGGCGGACAGAATGCCCTCTCCCGAGCGGCCGCCGTACTCACCGTCGAATTCGTCATTGACATAGGACATCTTGACATCAAGGTTCACGTCCCAGCCTTCTGCGACGCGGAAGGCATTGAAGAGACCGCCCCTGACGAGGAACTCATTGTTCTTCGGGGTCTGGGTCACCCTTGCGAGTCCCACTCCGATGTAAGGGCTGCAGTTCCAGATCATCTTCTCGCGGTATCCGAGAATCACAGTGCTGAGATTCACGAGGAGGTCCGTAGCTAATGTCAATGAGTTGAACTTCTGCTTCTCAAGCCAATACGGTGCTCCGCCCTTTCCCGGAACCGGGACGCCGAGGGTATGGGTACCATCCTGAGTAGCGCCCTTGTATGAGAGTCCGCTGTACATGAAGCGGAATCCGAGCGTAGGAGTGAACCATTTGCCGACGGCAATGTCCAATGCAGGGGCTACCCTCTGGAAGAACGGCACCCTGTTGTCGTGATCACCGAAATAAACCTGACCCCCGAAACCGGCGCTGATGAACCAGTTGGCCTTCGGGCCCTTGAGTACTACCTCCCTACCGGAGTCAGAATACTCGACTGTTTCTTCCACTTCCCCGGCGGTCTCCTGCGCAAGGGCAGGCAACACAATCAGGGCAGAAAGAATGCAAGCAATAAACTTGTTAACCATACTTGAATAATGTTATAAAAGTTAAACCTATTTCTTTTTGTCGGATTTCTTATGGATGTAGCCGTAGCCATACCCGTGACCGTAGCCATATCCGTAGCCATAACCATATCCGTAGCCGTAACCTCTCGAATGGTACTCCACTCCGTTCATCACGACTGCCAGATTGTTGAACTTCTTCTCCTGGTACATGGCCTCGATGTCAGGAAGCTGCCTCTTGTCAAGACGGCCTGCCCTGATCACGAAGACTGTGAGGTCGGCAACCCTCGCTGAAATCGCGGCATCGGCGACCATTCCCGCAGGCACCGAGTAGCACGTCAAGTCTTTGGTCCATAAGAAGTTCCGCCGGATTTGGCGCAGGAGAACCGGCCGTGACGATGTCAGGATGCCCTTCATTCTTATGAATCACGTCATCCACACTCAGACTCTCGTCAATGATGAAGTTCGTCACGCCTTCCGACCTCTTGCCGTAATTGTGGCTCAATGTACCCTTCCTGATGTCCAGGTCAAGCAGCACCACCTTCTTCCCGGCAGAAAGCAGGCTGTCGGCAAGATGGGTGGAAATGAACGTCTTTCCAGCCCCCTCGTTGATGGATGTGGTCGCAATGACCTTCAGCGGCTTGTCCTTGCGGCTCATGAATGCCAGGTTGGTTCTCACTATCTTGAGGGCCTCCCTGACGTAGCTGTCGTCGTCCTTCTTCTCCGGAACAGTGCCGAGGAACGGCAATGTCAGCTTGCCCTGAAGATCCTTGCGGCTGTGCACCCTGGTGTCCAGGAACATTATCATAAGGAATATGACGCAAGGTATGGCAAGGCCGAGCAGAAGGCCGAGGAATAGAATCTTGTTCCGGTTCGGGGCAATCGGGGAAACAGGTCCGTATGCCTCGTCGATTACCCTGGCATTGTTGTCGGCCATGGCCTGGGTGAGAGCGTTCTCCTCCCTCTTGTTCAGGAGGAAGAGGTAGAGCGACTCCTTGATTTTCTGCTGCCTCTCGATGGAAAGCATCTGACGCTGCTTGGTAGGGATGGAAGCCACGCGGTACTGCGCATTCTTCTCCCGTGACATGGCGTCCGTCTTCCGGACATTGAGGCTGACGATCATGTTGTCAACAGCCCTGATGATGGACTGCTTCATGGCGCGGAGCGAGTTGTTGAGCTCGACCACGACCGGGTTCTTCTCGCTGCTGTCCTCGATGAGCTTGTCCCTGCGGAGCTTGGCGGCATTGTACTGCCCGATCTGGCTCTCGATATTAATGTCGCTGATGCCGGTGTTGGAAGGAATCAGGTCAATCTCCCTGACAGGATCCGTCAGATACTCCTTTATATATTCCGCAAGACGGAGCTGGGTGTCGAGTTCCAGCACGCTGGAATTGTACTTCTGGGATTCTCCCATATACATCCCGGCAGCGCTGGAAAGGTCCACGATCTGATTGGCCTTCTTGAACGACTCGAGGTCAGACTCCACGCCGCCGAGTTCCCTCTCGATGATGACGAGCCTCTCGTTGATGAACTCTGCCGTGTTCACGGCCACCTGGTTCTTGTCATTCACCGCCTCCTCGTTGTAGACGGAAATCAGGGTGTTGATGATATTCTCCGCCCTCTCCGGAGACCCGTCCCTCATGGAAAGGGTCAGGATGGACGCATCATCCTCCTCCTGGCGTATGCCTATGCTCCCGGCAATGGATGATACCACCGAGCGAAGAGGCAACTTGGTGACTGTCAGCTCCGTATCGAACCATCTTCTGGAAAAGAAATTGGTCTTCGTCACGAGAATCCTGTTGCCGGCGACGAGGGTAGTATCATTGATTTTCACATTGAACTTCCCTTCCGTACCGTCTCCGGAGACATTCTGGATGAGCACTTCGGAGTCATTTTTCGGAGTCAATGAGAAAGACAGGTACCTCTCCGGTGTGGCATCGAGGAAGGACACCGTCACCGGGGCCCCTGTATAGAGTTCCTTCGCCCTGAGCCCGGACTTCATCTTGTAGCTCACGTCGGCCCTGGTCCTCGACACTACCTCGGAGAGCAGCCTTCTGGACTTGAACTGCAGGATTTCATTGGAGACATTGACCTTGTTGATGTAGTTGTCATACCTGTCAAGTCCTGCGGAAACGGTCTTGTTCGACGGGTCTTTGATGATGACCGTGGAGGACCTGAAGAATGTCTGCGGTGTTCTGGCATACTGGAACCAGGCCAGGCCCACACAGACTGCCACAGAGAGCAGGAACCATTTCCACTTGGACAGGAGATACAGGAGAATGTCCATGACATTCAATTCCTGCGAAGTATTGCTGTTGTTCTGCATAATCTATTTTCTCGTGCTGTTGACTGCCCAGATCACCGAGCAGATAGTGGTCACGAAGGATGTGAAAAGGGTGACGTACTGAAGGGTCTTGTCCTCGCGGTCCTTCTTCTTATACTTCGGTTCCACGTAAATTATGTCATTCTGCTGGAGGAAAAAGCATGGAGAATTGAAGATTTCCTTGCTCCTGATGTCATGCAGGTATATTTCCTTGTTGCCATTGGTTTCCCTGATTACGGCAATGCGGTCGAGCCTGGACCTGTTGCTAAGGTCGCCGGCATTGGCAATGGCCTCGAGCAATGTCACCCTTCCGTCCTCGGAAGTGAAGGTTCCGGTGTGACCGATGGCGCCAAGCACAGTGTACTTGAAATTGAGGAAATCGATGTTGACCATAGGGGCCTTGATGTAGTCCCCGTCGATGATCCTGGCCTTGATAAGGTCCGATACCTCACTGAGTCTCAGGCCTTCTATGTGAAGTGTACCGAGAATCGGAAATTCGATGTTTCCGTCCTTGTCCACCCTGTAGCCAGAGTCGCCGGTACCGCTCGCCTTGACAGAACCGTCAGCCGACACGGAATAAGATCCGCCCTTGACATTGAACGGCATCGCCAGTTCCATCTGCTTGCATGTCACGGTGATGGCCAGCCTGTCGTTGCACTGTACCACGGCCTCGTGCCTGTAGTCGAAAGGATACTTCTGTCCAGCCTCCATATCATTGAGATAGACGAAATTCCTCGATGACGCGCAGGACGACAATAGTGCCGCCGCTGCAATCCCCGCAATAAAGAGTTTTCTTATATTCATCATTTATTGATATTTGTTTCACACAATATTGCCGCTCCGTCATCCGGACGGCATTCCAGTATGCCTGTGCGTATCTCCGCACAGATTTCCGCAAGCGTGTCGTGGAGACGGGTCTGAAGAAGCCGGTCTCCCCTGACCGCCGAGCAGCTCGGAAGGATATTGACAAATGAGTCAATGTCAACGCATTCCGTAAATCTGTTATATGGTGCCTGCCTGAGTCTCACAATGCCGCCGACAGGCCATTTTTCATTGACGTAGCACGGTGTCTTCCCGCTCCAGGGAGTACCGTATGCCATCACTTTCCCGTCTTCGAGACGGAGAGCGGGATTGTCGTCATTCAGCAGCCTGGCTCCCGTGAAGTTCTTGAGCCACAATGCCGAATGGGTACTCTTTCCGGTACCGCTGCTGCCGAGGAAGAGAAATGCTCTGCCTTCCAGCACGACAGCAGAAGCGTGAAGAGAAATTCCCTTCAATTTCAATGCCGCCTGCGAGAATGCGATTCTCAACATTGACACAATCGAGGCCCGGGCATCCGGCGCATCCAGGTCAATCTCTGCCATGTTGTCAATGAACTCACTGTCAGACAGCATCTTATGCCTGCCTCCAATTTCCGTGACATAATGTCCTGACACTGCCCTTCCGAGGACAACGTGACCGAGGTCGGAGTCAGACTCGTCAACAACCTCTGTCTGAGGAAAGGAGATTCCGCCACTGTCACTGACAACGAATACGAAATCCGGCTCTGTCCTGCCGCAGCAGAAGGCCCTGAACGATGGGAGACACCTCTCCGCATCGATGCTTTCCGGCAGATCCGCCCTGAAAACTATTCCCGCAACCCTGTAGAAATACGACTTCATATTGTACCGAACTGGCCTGCAGC
>SFPH01000141.1 GCA_004552115.1 Bacteroidales bacterium | reverse complement strand
ATCTGCGCCAGCTTCCAGAAAACCCTCATTGACATACTGATGGACAAGCTGGTCAAGGCCGCGAAGCAGACCGGCATAAGGGAGATCACCATCGGCGGCGGAGTATCTGCCAACAGCGGCCTCCGCGAAAGGATCACACTAGAGGGCAAGAAACGTGGCTGGAACACGTATCTGCCTGAATTTAAGTTTACTACAGACAATGCGGCTATGATTGCGATTGCCGGATATTACCATTATCTCCAGGGCGAACGAACCCCTCTTGACGTGGCTCCGGTATCCAGAATGGCCGATTTTTAATAAATAACCTATGGTAGAATTTGAGATAGCCTGCCGGATCGGCAGAGAACCAAGACTGGACGATATCCGCACGGCCGCAGCCGAGGCCCTGCATCTGAGAAGAGGCGACGTGAAGATGCGCTACCGCATTGAGGCATACAAGAAATTCGAGGATCATCAGCAATATGTATTGCCTGAATATAAGGATGTTGCAGATGCTGAGCCGGTAATCGTGGTTGGCTCCGGCCCTGCCGGAATGTTCGCTGCGCTTAAACTCCTCACGCTCGGTCTCAAGCCGATTGTCCTGGAGCGCGGCAAGGACGTAAGCGGCAGGAAGCCCGACATTGCCCGCCTCTCGACCAGGGGAGTGGTGAACCCGGATTCCAATTATTGCTATGGAGAAGGCGGAGCCGGCACATTCTCTGACGGCAAGCTCTTCACCCGTTCCTCAAAGCGTGGCGACAACCGCGAGGTCCTTTATCAGTTCGTCAATTTCGGGGCGGATCCGTCCATTCTCATTGACGCCCACCCGCACATCGGGACCGACAAGCTGCCAAGACTCGTATCGAACATAAGGGAATGCATCATCTCCCATGGGGGCGAATATCATTTCCAGACCCGTCTCACCGACATTGAAAGGGCTGAGGACGGGGTGATTACGGTAACTGCAGCAGACGGGGCCAACGGCGGAACGGTGACCTTCAAGGCCCGCGCGGTGATCCTTGCCACGGGTCACTCCGCCAAGGATATTTACGAATTGTTCGACAGGAAGGGCTGGGCTCTCCAGGCCAAGGGATTCGCACTTGGAGTACGCGTGGAGCATCCCCAGTCTCTCATCAACAGAATCCGTTACCGCGGACAATGGGAACCGGAGATGCCGGCTGCAGAGTACTCGTTCGTCGAGCAGGTGGACGACAGGGGAGTATTCTCCTTCTGCATGTGCCCCGGAGGCATCCTGGTGCCGTCTTCCACAGAGGACGGGGCGACTGTCCTGAACGGAATGTCCAATTCGGCCCGCAACTCCAGGTGGGCCAATGCGGGAGTCGTGGTCTCAATCGAGCCGGAAGATGTTCCGGAAGAATACCGTAAATACGGGGCTTTCTCGCTCCTCCGTTTCCAGGAGGATGTGGAAAAGAAAATGTACGGATACGCTTCGGCCCACGCCAATCCTGACGCCGACGGCAATGTGAACAGGTTCTGTGCCCCGGCCCAGAGAATGGTGGATTTCTGCGAGGAGCAGCTTTCGGAGACATTGCCGGAGACCTCTTACCGTCCGGGAGTAGTGTCCGCACCTCTCCACGAGCTCCTTCCGGAGAATGTCGTAAGCCGTCTCCAGAAGGCTTTCCCATTGGTAAACAACAAGATGCGCGGTTATTACACCGAAGATGCCCTGCTTCTCGGAGTAGAGTCGAGAACCTCATCTCCGGTCAGGATTCTCAGGGAGAACGGCACTTTCCAATGCCCGGATGTCCCGGGACTTTTCCCTTGCGGAGAGGGCGCCGGCTATTCAGGCGGAATAGTATCCTCTGCCATTGACGGAATCAATTGCGCATTGGCCGCAGCCAGGATGCTTCATCCGGAGCAGTTCGAGGAGGCGCCGGCACCGGATCCGGCCTCTGATGAATCCGATGCGGATGCTCCTGGCTTCACTGATGAAAATTAATTTGCGCAAAACTGCGTTTTTATCTATATTAGCACGGATTTGTGCATTCCGGATGTGGGGCAGGGAAATGACCGGACACATGGCCGGGCACATTGGCTGAAACATGGCCGGGCACTATGGATAATTGCGCTCCGACACATAAGATAATAATACTAAAATAGATAATGCTATGTCAAACAAAAACAGCAACGTTCTCGCGATAGGAATCATGTTCTTCCTCTTCGCGATGATTTCATTCGTCACCGGTCTCCAGAACCCTATGGGTGTGATTGTGAAGACCCAGTTCGGCGCAACCAATGCGATGTCACAGCTCGGCAACCTCGCCAACTTCATCGCCTATGCCTTCATGGGACTTCCTGCAGGTTTCATCCTCAAGAAGTACGGATACAAGATCACGGCACTTGCCGCAGTGGCCGTAGGCTTCATCGGAGTGTTCGTATCCTTCATTTCAGGCGTGGTTGAGCTCTTCCCTGTCTATCTCATCGGAGCCTTCATCTCAGGTTTCTCGATGTGTATGCTCAACACTGTTGTGAACCCGATGCTCAACACCCTCGGCGGCGGCGGAAACAAGGGCAACCAGCTCATCCAGCTCGGAGGTTCCCTCAACTCATTGGCTGCCACTATCGTACCGGTATTCGTAGGCTATCTTATGGGTGATGTTGCAAGCGCAAGGATTTCCGATGCCAATCCGGCACTCTTCATTGCAATGGCAATCTTCGCACTCGCATTCGTGATCATCTTCTTCTCCGCCATCCCTGAGCCTGAGCTCGAGGCTGCAAAGGCCGCTCCTGCCAAGGAGAGCGAGGGTGTGGTTGCAAGCGTGAAGGGAGCCCTCTCGCACAACAACCTCCTCTTCGGCATCATCGCCATCTTCGTTTACGTAGGTGTTGAGGTAGGTATTCCGAATATTGCAAACCTCTATATGACTTCTGGCGCCGAGCACGGCGGACTTGGCATCGCAACAGGTACAGCAGGTACCATCGTGGGTCTCTACTGGCTGCTCATGCTCTGCGGCCGTCTCGTAGGCGGTGCCCTCGGCGGAAAGATTTCCAGCAAGCACATGATGACTGGAGTATCCTCAGTGGCCATTCTCCTTGTCATTCTCGGTATTCTCATTCCTGAAAGCGCAGTCATCAGCCTCGGCGCTCTCGCTGACGGTGCCGTAGTTCCTGTCAAGATTCTCTGCTTCGTGCTCTGCGGTCTCTGCACCTCAGTCATGTGGGGAAGCATCTTCAACCTCGCAGTCGAGGGACTCGGAAAATACACCTCCATCGCTTCAGGAGTATTCATGGTGATGGTATGCGGCGGCGGTATCCTCCCTTACTTCCAGGGCCTTCTCGCTGACGTGACCTCATTCGTAAGCAGCTACTGGCTGATTGTCGTGGCTCTCGGCTATATGCTCTGCTATACCCTCTTCCTCTCGAAGCCAAGCCCTGAGGAGGAATAATCATACCATTGAAATAACTGATTCATTATGAACAAGATGGATATGCCTTACGTAGTCGGCGTCGATGTCGGCGGACAGACTACAAAAATAGGTGTCGTGGATATGAGAGGCCAGGTTCTGGCCCAGACAGTAATCCGCACCGACACATACGGTGAAGTGGAACCATACATCGCGGAGCTCGCAGAGGCCATCAACAAGGTCATCGCCGATGCTGACGTTGTCGGCAAGGTCCGCGGCGTGGGTATGGGCATCCCTAACGGAAACTACTACACCGGAGAAATCGAGAATGCCGTGAACCTCAAGTGGGGCAGGTCAGGAAGCCTTCCTGTAGCCAAGCTTCTCATGGCCCAGATGGGCGGCATCCCGGTGGCTCTTACCAATGATGCCAATGCCGCAGCCATGGGTGAAATGACCTACGGCGCAGCCAGGGGAATGAAGAACTTCATCATGATTACCCTCGGAACCGGTGTCGGCTCAGGTATTGTGATCAATGGTGAAGTAGTATATGGTCACGACGGATTCGCCGGCGAGCTCGGCCACGTTTGCGCAGTACGTCACAACGGACGTCAATGCAACTGCGGCAAGTCCGGCTGTCTTGAGACCTACGCTTCCGCAATGGGAGTGGCCAGGACTGCCCGCGAGTGGCTCGACCTTTCCGACGAGCCTTCTTCATTGAGAAGTCTCGACAACATCACTTCCAAGGATGTCTATGAGGCAGCCAAGGACGGAGACAAGCTGGCTCTCAAGATTTTCGATTTCACCGGAACCGTTCTCGGCCAGTCCTTCGCAGACTTCATCGCATTCAG